>NZ_JAVKGT010000053.1:0-8136 GCF_031432335.1 Nesterenkonia flava
GGCCCATCCGGCGTGGGGGCATCGGAAGATCTGGGCAATGGTCCGCCACGACGGGCATGTGGTTTCCGAGGCGCCCGGGCTACCACTACCTGCATAACGCGGTCGATGACCACTCACGGCTGGCGTACACCGAGATCCTCGACGACGAACGCAAAGACACCGCCGCAGGGTTCTGGAAACGGGCCCAGGCCTACTTTGAGTCCTGCGTGATCACCGTTACACGGGTCCTAACCGATAACGGCGCCTGCTACCGATCCCACGCCTTCGCCGCAGCCCTCGGAGACGGTGTGAAGCACAAACGCACCCGCCCGTACCGGCCGCAAACCAACGGCAAGGTCGAACGCTACAACCGCACCCTGCTCGACGAATGGGCCTACGCCCGCCCGTACACCTCAGAAGCAGACCGTGTCGCCGCTTTCCCGGCCTGGCTCCATCACTACAATCACCATCGAGGCCACACCTCACTCAAAGGTCAGCCACCAGCCAGCCGCGTCACTAACCTCTCAGGACAATACAGCTAGGCTTTGCTCTACAGTGCGTATTCAGCGATTTGCCAGGGGGAGTCTTCGACATGAGCGGTATCCGACGAGGGGATTCTCTCACGAGCCAGGTGCGAGACTATCTTCTTGACCGGATCATGGAAGATACCTTTGACCAAGACGTGATCTATTCGGTATCGGATCTCGCGGCGCAACTGGGGGTGTCGCGCACCCCCGCGCGTGAGGCCGTGCTGCAACTGCAAGAACTGGGCCTTTTGCGCACGGTGAAGAACAAGGGCTTCACCGTCATTGCCGTCACCGACGGTGACATTCTCGAAGCGTTTCAGATGCGCCACGTGCTCGAACCTATTGCTGCGAAACTGGCCGCTCGCACCGCTCCCGATAGCTCGAGCATCGTCGAGAAACTCGAACACTATTTCGCTCAGATGGTTGAGGCCTCCAAGCAGCAAGACCAGGCCGCATTCATCGATAACGACATTCGCTTTCACGACGTTATGGTGGAAGCCGCCGGCAACTCGCACATGTTTCGGGCGCTCAAGGCTGCGAGAGACAGCACCTACCGCAGGGGGGTGTTCACCCGCACACCAACTCGCTCATGGGACGCACTCAATCTTGAGCACGAGCGTATCCTTCGAGCGGTCGTTGACGGTGACGAGGCTGCCGCCGAGCATCACATGCGTGATCACATTCGGATCACCGGTGAGAACTATCTCAAGCGCCTCAAATTTCCGGTCGAGCGCGAGTGGTATCGCGACTACTGATTCGCTCGAAGGCCCCGCGACCGGGGCCTCGGGGTCTTGCCGCGCACAAGGGCGCACATCACGCAATATTACAAATCGATAACAAACATACGAGCCTCGTCTCCCATCTGTTGCATGCAGCGCGCAACATGTAATGTAATGTGAATCACATGGAATGCAATGTGAATCGGTAGGCATCTGATCAAGGAGGACACGAATGCCCCGAACAAGTATTCGCAAGTACGCCACTGCAATGGTCGCAGTGGGTGCGCTCGCACTGACCGCCTGCAGCGGCACCAGCGGCAGCAACGAAGGCGATTCCGCCGACGGAGACGTGCGCACACTTCGTCTTTCACACTTCATGGAACCCTCACACCCGATCGAAGCGTGCGGCATGGAGGCACTGCGCAATCACCTGGATGGTTCGACGCTGCAGGTCGAGACCTACCCCGCTGCTCAGCTTGGCGGTGAGACCGAGTCGCTCGAGCAGGTCTTCTCGGGAAACCTCGATATGTCAATCAACGGCCCCTCGTTCATCGGCGTCTACTACGAACCCTTCAACGTGCTCGATGCGGGCTACCTCTTCGAGAACGCCGAGGCGCTGCGCGATCTCAGCGATTCGGAGGCAGTGCTCGGAGTGCTCGAGGATGCACAGGAGGCCTCGGGAATGAAGGTGTTCCCCGGGTGGTACTACGGCACACGTTACATCACCGCGAATACACCAGTTGAGAGCCCCGACGATCTCAAGAACCTAAAGCTGCGCACCCCTGACGCGCCGCTCTACAAGACGAACATCACCGCGATGGGCGGCAACCCCACGCCGATGGCACTCGATGAGCTCTACCTTGCGCTCCAGCAAGGTGCGGTCGACGCGCAAGAGAATCCCTTCCCCACCATCAAGACCATGAACCTGCAGGAAGTGCAAGATCACTTGTCACTCACGGGGCACATGGTTCAGGCGCTGCACATCTCGGTCGGCGAGACCGTGTGGGAGAGCCTGACTGCCGACGAGCAGACTCTGCTCGAAGAGGGCATCGCTGCGGGAGCAGAGGCCGCATACGACTGCGTCGTGGAGCAGGAAGAGAGCATCCGCGCCGAGTTCGAGGCCGGCGATGACATCGAGGTGCACGAAATCGACGTCACCGAGTTCCGTGATGCTGTGCGTGCAGAACTGAGCGAAGGCCAGCCTTTCTCGGAGCTCTACCGAGAGCTGATTGCAGCGCAGGAGCAGTAGGCCCATGTCAGCAAGCCCGAGCGCACTTGCTCGACTCAAGAAGGTGATCGCCGGTTTCGAGGAAACCGTTGCGGTCACCTTCTTGGCCGCGGTCACAGTGCTGTTGGTGACGCAGTTCGCCACCCGATACCTCCTCGCTAATCCCCTGGTGTGGACAGAGGAAGTGTCAAGATACGCCTTCGTATGGATGATCTTCATGGGTAGCGCGTATCTCGCCTCGAAGAATGCTCACATTGTGGTCACCTTTATCTCAGACCTGGTGTCGCGAAGCGCCAGCAAATGGATCGTGCGCTTCGCAGCCGCGGTCGTCATCGTGGCATCTGTGGTGACTGCTTGGGCTGGCATCGAGTTTCTCGACCAAATGAGCGGGCTCCTGTCACCCGCAACCGGAATCTCAATGGCCTACATCTATGCCGCGCCAGTCGTCGGGTTCGCGTTGATCACGATTCACTCTCTGGAATACCTGATCACGGGCAGCGGCGTAGTTGATGGCGGAGAAGTGGAGCCCATCGTATGAGCATCTCAATTCTTATTCTCCTCCTCCTCGTACTCATTCTTCTGCGAGTGCCTGTCGGCTTCGCGCTGCTTGTGCCGAGCCTGCTCTACATCGTGTTCGACCCACAGGCCACCTTTGGCATCGCGATCCAGCAGCTTATGAACGGCGGCAACTCGTTCGCGTTGCTCGCCATCCCCATGTTCGTGCTGCTTGGCAACCTGGCGAACGCGTCGGGCATCACCGACCGTATGTATGACTTTGCCAGTGCATCACTGCGCGGTGTGCGCGGTGGCCTCGCCTACGTCAATGTCGGCACCAGCGTCGGGTTCTCTCTCGTCTCGGGGGCCGCAATCTCGGACGCTGCTGCGATGGGTAAGATCCAGGTGCCGCAGATGGTCAAGCGCGGCTACCCGGCTGGGTTCTCGCTCGGTCTCACGGGCGCATCCTCGCTCATCGCACCGATGGTGCCACCGAGTATTCCGGCGGTCGTCTATGCAATCACCGCCGGCGTGTCCGTGTCGAGCCTCTTCGTCGCAGGCATCTTCCCCGCCCTCGTCATCACGCTGCTGTTCATCGCGTACGTCGCGTTGAAGATGCGCAAGCTCACGACCGTGCAGGAGGGCGACGAGAAGGGAGTCGGGGCGAAGCGGCTGTGGATATTGTTCCTGCGCACCCTGCCGGCAGTTGGCGCGCCCGTCATCGTGCTCGGTGGCATCTTGGCCGGGTACTTCACCCCGACCGAGGCATCGGCAGCTGGCGTGGTCTATGTGCTGGTTCTCGGTCTGATTTACCGTGGTCTCAACCCCAAGGCGCTGCTCGGGGCGCTGCGTACCTCCACCGCGACGTCCGCGTCGATCATGTTCATCGTGGTTAACGCCGCGCTCTTTGGTTGGGTGCTAGCTCGTGAGCGGGTTCCGCAAGAGCTCGCCGAGTCGGTACTTGGGCTCACCGAGAACCCCTTCGTGTTCTTGATTCTGCTCAATCTCGTTCTGCTTGCCATTGGTGCGATCATCGAGCCTACGTCGGCAATCCTGATCCTCGTGCCTGTCCTCGCACCGTTGGCACCTCTGTTCGGCCTGGATCCGATCCACATGGGTATCGTGATCATCTTCAATCTCATGATCGGCTTGCTCACTCCACCGATTGGCCTCGTGCTCTTCACTCTGAGCGAAGTGACGGGCTACCCGGTGAAAACCGTGATCAGAGGTGCCGTTCCCTTCTACGGCATCATGTTGGTTGCGCTTGCCGCCATCTCGTTCGTACCTCTCATGCTCGGAATTGGATAGGAACTATGACGAAGAAGATTGCGGTCGTCGGTGGCGGGATCATCGGTTCTGCTACCGCTTACGAACTGAAGAAGGCCGACCCGACCCTCGACGTGCAGCTCTTTGAAAAGGAGAGCTCGATTGGTTCACACCAGACAGGTCACAACTCAGGCGTCGTGCACGCAGGCCTGTACTACACCCCTGGTTCGAACAAGGCGAAGTTCTGCCGACGTGGCGTGAACAAGCTGAAGTCGTTCTGCGCCGACCACGGTCTGCGCTATGAGGAGCTCGGCAAGCTGGTCGTCGCGCAGGGCAGCGAAGAAACCGAACTGCTTAAGGACGTGTTCGAGCGTTCAACGGCCAACGAGGTGCCCGGGGTCAGGTGGTTGCAGACCGATGAGATCACCGAGCTCGAGCCGAATGTGCAGGGCGACGCGGCGCTTCTGTCACCGGGCACTGCCATCATCGATTTCTCCGCGGTCGCGAAGAAGCTCGCTGAGCAGGCCGAACAAGCCGGGGCAACGATCTCGCTCGGCAAAGAAGTGCTCGACATCACCACTCACGCGACGGGCGTGTTAGTTTCCACGAACCGCGACGAGCACCAGTTCGACCATGTGGTGATCTGCGCCGGCTTGCAGAGCGACCGCATCGCTCGACGTGCCGGTGACGCAAAGTACCCGATCATCGTTCCGTTCTTCGGCTCGTACTACCTGTTAAACGAGCACGACAGCGGCCTCGTGTCGCGGGCCATCTACCCGGTGCCCGACCCGAAGTACCCGTTTCTTGGTGTGCATATCACCCCCCGTCTCGACGGCCGAATGATGATTGGGCCGAACGCGTACCTTTCGTTCGCACGAGAGAAGTACGGGCGCATGGGCACCAGCGTTGGCGATCTGTCGAGCATGGCCACCCACCTCGGGTTCTGGAAGATGGCGATGCGCAACATGGGGCAGGCTGCAAAGCTCCTGCCAGAGGTGCTCGGGCCTGGCGGTCTGCTTTCGGGCGCAAAGGAGCTCGTTCCTCGCATCGAAGGCACCGGGGTCACCTCATTGACTCGCGGTATTCGCGCGCAGGCGGTGAGTTCTCAGGGTGAACTCGAAGACGATTTCGTTCTGCACAGCGAGGATCGGCTGACCATTCTCCGCAACGCTCCCTCCCCCGGGGCGACCTCAGCTTTGGCGCTCGGCGAAGAACTCGCCAGACTCGCGCTCGGAAAGGAATAATGTCCATGAAAACTCCAGCAGCTGTGCTGACTACCTGCCACGCGGGCCAGCCATTCGCAGACTCAAAGCCGATCGAGATTCGCGAGGTCGACCTCGCAGACCCGACTGGCAAGATGGTGCTCGTCGAGGTTATGGTCGCGGGTCTTTGCCACTCCGACCTGTCCGTCGTAAACGGCTCCCGCGAGCGCCCGGTGCCGCTCGTGCTCGGGCACGAAGCAAGTGGCCGTGTCGTCAAGGTTGGCCCAGACGTGCAGGGCGTAGCTGCCGGTGACCGCGTCACCTTTACGTTTCAGCCTGCGTGCGGGGAGTGCGATCTGTGTGTCGATAGCGGCGGCGAGCGTTGCGCGCCCGCGCTCGAGGCAAACGTCGCTGGGACGCTGTTGCACGGCGAGCGATTTCTTTCGGAGAACGGCGAGCCGCTCTTTCACCACAGCAATGTGGCCGCGTTCGCGAACTTCACCGTCGTGCACCAGTCTTCAGTGATCAAAGTCGACGATGATGTGCCTTTTGAGATTGCCGCGCTGCTCGGATGCGCGGTGATCACGGGCGGTGGTGCGGTGATGAACGCGGCTCGGGTACGCGAAGGCGAGCGTGTGGCTATCGTTGGCGCGGGCGGCGTGGGTCTTTCTGCGTTGCTCGTTGCTCGGGCATTCGGTGCCGCAGTAGTCGACGTTGTTGAGCCCGCCGCTTCGAAGCACGAGATACTGCGCGAGTTTGGTGCCACGAACATTGTCATTCCCGACACCGTGCAACGCGAGCACTACGATGTGGTCATCGAGGCCGCCGGGGTCAAGCCGGCCTTCGAAATGGGTGTGACCATGCTCCGCCCAGGCGGGCGCCTGGTCTCCGTGGGCCTCCCCCACCCCGATGCGACTGCTGAAATCAGCATTCTCGACGTGGTCTTCAAGTCGAAGCAGATCATTGGTTCGTATCACGGTTCTGGTGACGCCAACGAAGATCTGAAGGTCTACGTCGACCTATGGCGCCAGGGCAAGCTTGAGCTTGAGAAGCTGGTCACGAAGCGAATCGGCCTCGACGGTCTCAACGAGGCACTCGATGACCTGCAGCACGCCCGGGAGATTCGTCAGCTGATTATGATCGGAGAAGAGAAGTGAGTGTGACCTCGTACGAGCAAGTGATCGAGTCTGTTCCGAAGGGCGCCTATGTTGACGGAGCGTGGACTCCTGTCAACGGTGATGCCTCATTCGAGGTCAGCGACCCCGGAAACGGGACTGCCCTGTGCCGCGTCGCGGATACCGGCGAGCGCGAATGGGATGCAGCAGTGGATGCGGCGTCAGCGGCATTTAGCGAGTGGAAGTTAACGAACACGGAATTGCGTGCCGACTTGCTGCGCCGAGTGTATGACGCGGTCATGGATCAGGCCGAGGATATCGCACAGATCATCTCGGCTGAAGCCGGCAAGCCGTTGACAGAGGCGCGAGCCGAGGTGCGCTATGGTGCGAGCTTCATCCGCTGGTACAGCGAGCTGGTGCTCGCAGATCGCGGTGATTTCGCAGCGTCTCCGTCTGGCGAGTATTGGATGGTCACCAAGAAGGAGCCGGTCGGGGTTGCGCTACTGATTACTCCGTGGAACTTTCCGTTCTCCATGGTCACCCGCAAGCTGGCCGCCGCCTTTGCAGCGGGCTGCACTAGCATCATCAAGCCAGCAGGCTTTACGCCGCTGTCGAGTTCGTGGCTGGTCAAGATCTTCCATGAGGTTGGCGTGCCGGCAGGTGTCGTGAATCTCCTCCCCACAACCAAGTCTGCCGCCATGTCATCCCGTCTGCTGAAGGATTCGCGTGTGCGCAAGGTGAGCTTCACCGGCTCAACCCCGGTGGGCGCGTCGCTGCTGAAAGGAGCTGCTGACAACATCTTGGCTTCTTCGATGGAGCTCGGCGGCAATGCGCCCTTTATGGTGCTCTCTGACGCCGATCTCGATCAGGCGGTCGCCGGTGCACTTGTCGCGAAGTTCCGCAATGCGGGGCAGGCGTGCGTGGGCGCGAACCGCATCATTGTGCACACCGCAGTGTTTGACGAGTTCGTTGAGAAGTTTGTTGCCGCGGTGCAGCAGCTCAAGGTGGGTCATGCGCTTGAAGATGGTGTAGAAATCGGGCCGATGATCAGTGAGAAGCAGCGTGTCGAGACACACCGGTTTGTCGAGCGTGGCGTTGAAGAAGGCGGACGCTTGCTCACCGGCGGCGAACCAATTGAAGGTGCCGGCTACTTCTACCAGCCGACCGTGATCGTGGACGCCCCGGTCGGGGGCCACTTGTGGTCGAACGAACTGTTCGGGCCAATCGCAGCCGTCTACCGCACAAATTCGGATGACGAGATGATCGAACTCGCCAATCGCACGGAGTATGGTCTCGTTGCTTACCTCTACGGTCAAGACGGCAAGCGTACGATGCGCATTGCCGACGGTATCGAGTCGGGCATGGTGGCGATCAATCGCCCCATCATTTCTGAAGCTCGCGCACCCTTCGGTGGCGTGAAGGCATCCGGCCTTGGCCGTGAGGGCGGCGTTGACGGGTTGAACGACTATCAGGTGACGAAGTACATCGCAATACAGCGGTGATGGGCTCACGCAGCGAAGATAGGGATAAGGGTTTCGCGGTGGTGGCCCTGTCGCGCGTCAGACTTAGTGGCAGGGCCGTTATGTAGGTCCTGAAGGAGAGTCA
>NZ_JAVKGT010000054.1:0-3535 GCF_031432335.1 Nesterenkonia flava
CGGAACACCGCTTACAACTACGCAGACCACCGCTTCCAACTCCGGCTATCCGCCACTTATCGGTACACTGTTCCGAGACCTTTTTGGCCTAGGGACGCTTGCGTGTCCCGCACCCCGACAGACAAAGGACGTATTGCCCTATGGGTTCAGTCATCAAGAAGCGCCGCAAGCGCATGGCGAAGAAGAAGCACCGCAAGCGTCTGCGGAAGACCCGCCACCAGCGGCGCAACAAGAAGTAGACACTTCACGGCAGAGACCCCGGCTCATCGCAGACCGGGGTCTTGCTGTATCCCCAGGAGAATCGATGACAGAGACCCCCGTCGTACCCGACTCCGCCCAGCCCACCGTGGAGGTTCTCACCAAAGAGGGCTGCCACCTGTGCGAAGAGGCCATGGCCGTGACCGCCCAGGCGTGCGCCGAGTACGGGCTGACCCCCCAGCAGATCGACATTACGCACGACGACGCCCGCATGGCTCAGCACGCCGAGGAGATTCCCGTTCTTCTCATCAACGGCAGGGTCCGTGATTTCTGGCGCTTCGACCCCCAGCGGCTGCGGCGTCTGCTCGCAGAAGCCGTGCAGGGCTGAGCCGAACCTCAGGTCAGGCCTTCTTCTGGCGCAAGACGACTGGAGCCCGGCCCCATGATGAGGGCCGGGCTCCAGTCGTGGGGAACCTGAGAAGAGCTCAGTGCCCGCCGCTCTCGGGGTCGTAGTGAGCCGCGCCGCCGCCCCAGGTGTCGGGGCCGTGCTCCAGGTGCTCGGTCATGGAGTCGAGGGTTTCATCGTCGGCATCGGGGACCAGTGCGCGGTACTCGGCGAGACCGCCGTCGAGCACGGGGGCGGCCAGCGGAATCTCCTCGCCGCCGTCGCGCTCCTTGGTCAGCTGCTCACCGTTGACGGTGATCTCCAGCTCCTGCATGGTGCCGGGTGCGGCGCCGATCGCAGGCACCACGAACTCCTCGTCGTGCTCCAGGGAGACGGACTCACCGGGTTCCAGAGTCAGGGAGAACGTCTCACCCTCCACCGAGATCTCAATCTCAGCGTCTTCGGCGGTGCTGTCAATGCCCTGCAGGTTGTGCGGCACGCCGTTGCTGATGGAACCGATCAGGCGCGCGGGGGCGCCCTCCTCGGCGGCGACGAACGCGATGTGGCGGAACTTCACATCACCCATGCCCTCGCCGGTCTCAAACCGCACACCGTCAGAGGCGGAGTACTGGTGAGTGGTGGCCTGGTAGTTGATGGCGCTGCAGCCGGTGGCCAGCAGCCCAGCCGCTACGAGGGTTGCCGCGGCTGCGCGGCGGGGGGCGAACTTCACGGTGGGAGTCTCCTCACGCTGTCCTTGGGCGAGCTTGATCTAGGGTCCAGATTACTTCATCAGGAGGTCGCCTGCCCTACTTTTCTACATTGTGTAGTAGAAAATGTGAAGCGGCGTAGCTTATTCCGCTCTCCGGCCAACCCTCGCGCGACACGCCGATATGTGAGCTGCGTGATAAACTGGTCTGCGGGAAAGGGGAATAACTACATGAATTTTGAAGTCGGCGAGACAGTTGTATACCCGCACCACGGTGCAGCCACCATCGAAGAGGTGGAGATGCGCACCTTCAAAGGTGAAGAGAAGACTTACCTGACGCTGCGCGTGTCTGAGGGCGACCTGACGATCAAGGTCCCCGCTGAGAACGTTGACCTGGTGGGCGTTCGTGACGTTGTGGACGAGGAAGGCCTGGATCACGTGTTCAGCCTGCTTCGTGCAGAGCACACCGAGGAGCCCACCAACTGGTCCCGCCGCTACAAGGCGAACGTGGAGAAGCTGGCCTCCGGCTCCATCAACAAGCTGGCCGAAGTGGTCCGCGACCTGTGGCGTCGTGAGAACGACCGCGGGCTCTCCGCCGGTGAGAAGCGCATGCTCTCCCAGGCCCGCCGCATCCTCGTCTCGGAGCTGCGTCTGGCCAAGGAGCTTGAGGAAGCAGACGCCGAGAAGCTGCTGGACCAGGTGCTGGAAGAGGTCCCGAAGGCCTGATTAGCCCGCTGCCTGCGTAGAATTTCATACATGACCCAGCGCTTCATGACACCAAAGCGCGTCATGACACAACGCCCGGATGCCGTGGGGGAGACCCCGCAGCACCGGGCGTTTGTCATGGTGGCGGCAGGCTCCGGCACCCGGCTGGGTTACGGAATCCCCAAAGCGGCGGTGCTTCTTGAGGGCCGCAGTCTGCTCGACCACGCCCTCGATGCACTGACCGGGAGTCCGGAGGGGGGACGGGACCGCGGCATCGCGCGCCCCGGACAGGACCTTGTGATCCTGGTTCTGCCTGCTGAGCCCGACGCCGCTGATTTGACGACGCAGGAGCGTGCCGCGCACGAGAGGTTGACCTCGGCGGTGCCCCGACTGCGCGGTGCCGGACTCGCGGTGTTGACGGCGAGGGGCGGCACTACGCGCAGCGCCTCAGTGCGTGCCGGCGTGGAACGAGTCAGCGAGCACGCGGCGCGAGAAGGGTGGCAGCATGAGGGCACTGCGGTGCTCATTCACGACGCCGCCAGGCCGTTGACTCCACCGGAGGTGTTCCTGCGGGTGGCCGAGGCAGTGGCCGCCGGAGCTCCCGCCGTCGTGCCGGCGGTGCCCGTCTCAGACACCATCAAGCACGTCAGACCGTCCGGCCCGTCTGAAGGCCCCGCAGCGGCGGAGAGAGTGCAGTCGACCCCCGCACGTTCGCAGCTGCGAGCCGTCCAGACTCCCCAGGGATTCAGTCTCGCGTTCCTCACGGCGGCCTTCGAGCACATCCAGGACCTCCCCGATGCTGAGGCTGAGAAACTCACTGATGAGGCGATGATCGCAGAGGACCTCGGAACGCCGGTCAGCGTGGTACCGGGACATACGCGGGCGCTCAAGGTTACGACGGAGACGGACCTCATCACGGCGCGCGCCCTGCTGCAGCATGAGGAGACCACCATGAGTGCCCATCACGAGACCACTTCCCCGCATCACCGCGACCGCAGCGGGCTCCCGCGGGTGGGCATCGGCCACGATATTCACGCCTTCGCCCCCGCGGATCAGCCCACCGAGCTGTGGCTGGCGGGGCTGCACTGGCCGGACCATCAGGGTCTGGCCGGCCATTCCGACGGCGACGCCGTGGCGCATGCCTGCTGCGCGGCACTCTTCTCCGCGGCCGGTCTGGGGGACCTGGGTACTCACTTCGGAGCCGACACCATCGGGACTGCACGCGACGACGTCGCCGGTGCCTCCGGGGTCGCACTGCTGAGTGAAGCGGCCAGCATTGTGCGGGAGGCCGGGTTCGAGATCGGCAACATTTCAGCCCAGTTTGTGGGACGGCGCCCCAAGTTCGCCCCGCGCAGGTCCGAAGCAGAGCAGGTGCTCAGTGCCGCTGCAGGGGCCCCGGTGTCCGTGAGCGCCACGACCTCAGACGGGCTCGGCTTTACCGGTCGCAGTGAGGGCATCGCCGCTACGGCGACCGCTCTCGTCTACCCCGTCTGACCTGCGCGCGCCGTTGGGACCAGCGCTTCAGGTGTGAAGCCCGCGAC
>NZ_JAVKGT010000054.1:3635-7980 GCF_031432335.1 Nesterenkonia flava
CGCTGTATGCGGGCGAGAGGCGGCGTGACCTGCGCGCGCCGCCGGGACCAGCGCTTCAGGTGTGAAGCCCGCGGCCGCTGTATGCGGGCGAGAGGCGGCGTGACCTGCGCGCGCCGCCGGGACCAGCGCTGTAAGCTTGCGCCCGTGGCACTGCGACTCTTCGACACCAAGACACGCCAGGTCCGTGACTTCCAGCCCCTGGAACCAGGCAAGGTCTCCCTCTACTACTGCGGAGCCACGGTGCAGGGCCGGCCTCACGTCGGGCACGTGCGTTCGGCTGTCGCCTTCGACATTCTGATCCGCTGGCTCGAGGCCAGCGGCTACGACGTGCTCTCGGTGCGCAACGTCACCGATATCGACGACAAGATCCTGGAGAAATCGGCGGCATCCTATGCCGAGGATTTCGAGCCCAGCGCTGACTATCCGGCCCAGGAGCCATGGTTCGCACTGGCCTACCGGTTTGAACAAGCGTTCCACGCCGCCTATGACGCGCTCGGCGTGCGTCGTCCACGGTACGAGCCGCGGGCCACCGGCCACATCACCGAGATGCACCAGCTCATCCAGCGACTCATCGATGCCGGCCACGCCTACCCGGCTGTGGACGGTTCCGGCGACGTCTACTTCGACGTGCGGTCATGGCCTTCCTACGGCGAACTCACCCACCAGCGCGTAGACGACATGCAGGACGCGCCCGACGCCGACCCCCGAGGCAAGCGCGACCCTCGCGACTTTGCCCTGTGGAAGGGGCACAAGGACGGCGATCCCGAGACCGCCTCCTGGGACTCCCCCTGGGGACGCGGACGACCGGGCTGGCATCTGGAATGCTCGGCGATGTCCACCAAGTACCTGGGCTCCACCTTCGACATCCACGGAGGCGGCCTGGATCTTCGCTTCCCTCACCATGAGAACGAACTGGCGCAGTCGGCTGCCGCAGGCGACGGTTTCGCCCGCTTCTGGCTGCACAACGGCATGGTCACCTATGAGGGCGAGAAGATGTCGAAGTCGGTGGGCAACACCATCTCCCCGGAGGAGATGCTGGAGCAGGCACGGCCCAAGGCGGTGCGCTACTTCCTGGGCCAGGCTCACTACCGCTCGCAGCTGGACTACAAGCCGGGTGCGCTGCAGGAGGCGGAGGCGGCCGTGGAGCGGATTGAGACGTTCTTGCAGCGGGCCGACGACGGCATGTCCCGCTTCGGCTGGACGCGGTATCCAGAGGCTTTCGCCGAAGCGATGAACGATGACCTGAACGTCCCAGCGGCGCTGGCGGTGCTGCACGAGTCGGTACGGGCGGGGAATACCGCCCTGGACAGCGGCGATGCCGAGGTTGCCCGGGAACGCGCCTGGGAAGTCAGCTGCATGATGGAGGTGCTGGGACTGACCGACGTGCCTGAACCGGACCTGGTCTCCGGACCGGCCGAACAGGCACTGGGTCAGCTCGTCGCCACCCTGCTCCGGGAGCGCGCCGCCGCTCGTGCGGACCGCGACTTCTCCCGTGCCGATGCCGTGCGTGACCAACTGGTCGCTGCCGGCGTCGTGATTGAAGACACCCCCCAAGGCGCCCGATGGTCACTGAGCCGTGCGGCCAGTGCCTCTCAGGCGAAGGAGAACTGACCATGGCCAAAGATTCCCGTCCCAAGAGCGCTGCAGTGCGCAAGGGCAAGAAGGGGCCGACTGCCGGGTCCGGCGGACAAGGTCGGCGCAAACTCGAGGGCAAGGGACCGACTCCCAAGGCGGAGGACCGCGTCTACCACAAGGCGCACAAGCAGAAGGTGCTTGCTGAGCGCGCCGCCGCCAAGCGTGAGGCCAACCGTCCCCGGACCCGCGGCTCCGGCTACGGTGCCGATGACGTGGTGGCTGGACGCAATCCGGTACTGGAGGCCCTGGCCGAGCGTGTACCGGTCAAAGAGATGCTCATCGCCACCGACATCGACTCCGACGGCCGGGTGCGGGAGGCACTGCAGCACTGCGCGGAGCAGGGTGTGCGCGTGCGCGAGGTGCCGCGCCGTCAGCTGGACAACGTCACCGGCGACGCCGTGCACCAGGGCCTGGCGCTGGTGCTGGAGCCCTACGAATACGCCGACGCCGTTGAATTCGCCACCGAGGAGCTGGAGAAGGCCAAGAAGGGTTACATCCCGCACCAGCCCCTGCTGGTCGCCTGCGACTCCATCACCGATCCGCGCAACCTCGGCGCCATCATCCGCGCATCGGCCGCGTTCGGAGTCGGCGGAGTGCTGCTCCCTGAGCGTCGCAGTGCCGGGGTTACGGCCACCGCCTGGAAGACCTCCGCGGGTGCGGCCGCACGTATCCCGGCCGCCCGGGCCACCAACCTGACCCAGGCGCTGAAGGAAGCCAAGAAGCTCGGCTACTTCGTCATCGGTCTCGACGGAGGTGGCGAGATGGAGCTGCCAGGACTGTCCCTGGCGGAGGAGCCCCTCATCGTCGTCGTTGGCTCAGAGGGTAAGGGGCTGTCGCGCTTGGTGGCAGAGACCTGCGACGCCATCGTCTCCATC
Source organism: Nesterenkonia flava (assembly GCF_031432335.1). NCBI lineage: Bacteria > Bacillati > Actinomycetota > Actinomycetes > Micrococcales > Micrococcaceae > Nesterenkonia > Nesterenkonia flava. The sequence goes on from NZ_JAVKGT010000054.1 coordinate 6,146, forward strand.
CCGATCAGCAGCGCAGCCGAGTCGCTCAACGCCTCGATGGCGGTGGGCATCAGCCTCTACGAGATCGCGATGCTTCGACAGGGGGTGCGGGGGAAGTGACTCCCATTCGAGGAGAGCAGCAGCCCGGCTTCATTGAGGTCATGAGCAACTGGCTCACGTCCCAGAGCTGGTACACCCCGCCCAAGGGGCGCAAGAAGATCACCCGTGTGGGCGGTCTTCGTCTGCCCGCCCCTGAGGGCGACGCCGACTCTCGCCTCTTCCTCGAAGTGCACATCCTCGACATCGGCCATTCCGAGGGCACTGACCGCGTGTCCGTGCCGGTCTCGCTGCGCAGCCGGCCCTCCGCCCTGGCAGGAAAGTCTGCCTTCATCGGCAAGCTCGCCTCCGAGGAGCACGGCGACATCTGGGTCTATGACGGCACCGGTGACCGAGCGTTCCTCTCCGCCTGGGTGGAGATGGCACGCCGGCAGCAGGGAAGCCGCAACGGTCGGTCGCGCGGTGAGGCGTTCGGCGGATTCCAGGAACGCGACCCGTTCACTATTGCCCTGCGGAAGTCCTCTGTGGATTCCCCACGCAACGACGTGACCTCCACCGTGGTGGAGCCGGAAGACTCCTCTCCCGACGCCGACTGGGAGCGGAAGGTGCTCGTGGAGTTCTTCCGGCGTCCGTCTGCAGTTCGGGATGAAACTCTCGAAGAGCTCCTGACTCTGACGCAGGCCAACAGCACCGCCATTGCTCAGGTCCTGGGCATCATCAGCGCTTCCTGGCTTCGTAGTCCTTCGGGAGGTGTGGAGTGGGAGTCCGGTGACCTCGCCGTGATTCGTGAGGCGGCCGCGCAGGCCGAGGACGCCGTGACTCTGGCCAAGACCAACCTCACCTCGGGCGGAAGCTTCGCGGAGGAAGCCCGTTCCCTTGGCCGAGCCTTGGGAACCTTCCACGCTGATCTCGCCGGTGCCTTTGGTGCGCACCCGCAGACCGCGACCCAGCTGAAGTCCATGAGTCAGAACGCCCAGCAGGCGCTCAGCCACCAATGGAGCAAAGTCCGCGGCGAGTTCGATGAGGATGAAGCGGCGGATCTCAACGAGGTGATCGACCTCATGACTATGCAGCTGCGCAGCTCGGATGAACCGCTGACGGTGCAGTACATCCACGGCGACCTCACCCTCAGCGATGCGCACCGGGTCAGCGATGAGCGGTGGGTGTTCGACGAGCCTGCTGGTTTCGTAGAACACGCCATGGCGATTCGTGATGTGGTCACGTTCCTCATGGCGGTGGCCAACATGGTGATGGAAACAGCCAGCCAGGAGCCCGAGACTATCGTTGAAGGCGAGGATGCTCCCGAACCCATCAACTACGGGTTGTGGTACGAGCAGGTCAGCCGAGCATTCATGCAGGGTTACCGTGATTCCGACGCTGATACACAGGGTGTTGATTCGGTCTTCTTCCGTGCGGCGATGCTGTCGGAGGCGCTGGATCTGTTCTCCCGGTGGGAAGGCCGCTGGGTTTTCCGTCCCTCGATGCTCCTACAGGTCGACAGCTGACAGAGGAGTCGGCGTCCTGTTACAGTAGACGTCACGATTCCACACGGAACGCATGGGCCTGGATCCCAGAGTTCACGCGGAATTTACATTCAGCGCCGAGAGGTGCTAAAGTTTCTACTCGCGCCGGGAACGAAGCCGAAAGGCAGAGGGACCGGAGCACAGTCTGAAAAGCGTTGAGATCCTGGATCTCGTCCCAACTCAGAATCCACTCGAAAAAGAGCCGGTTTGACGGACAGAGAGAGATGGACTAGAGTTGAGAATCGCGCCGAAAACGGAAGCGAAAAGCTGAAGTTG
>NZ_JAVKGT010000055.1:0-7447 GCF_031432335.1 Nesterenkonia flava
CTTGAAAGCGGAGCCCCACCTCATATGAAAGCGGCAGAGAACCTAGGGCGCTTCACTCCAGCAGCGTACCCAGCTGCCAGCTCTTTGCGATTCGCGGCATTCAAACCGGTTTGAGGACCACGCGAATATTTCGCCACCGGACCGCGCTCATCGTGGTGTCGAGTAGCCTGGAAACGTGTCCGAGGCTCCGCCGATCCCCTGAGAACACTGCGGATCAGCGTTTTCACCGGCCCGCGGGGGTTTGAGAAGCATCCACGAAGGTGCACCAGAGTACTGATATTCGGCTCAATAGAGCCTTGCGGTACTGATGTTGTTGATGAGATAGAGCGTCGACCCTTCGGGGTCGGCGCTCTATTGTCTTCATCGGGTTGTTCAGGTTCTTCCGCTTGCTGTATATCCGTGACGGCTTGATGTGTCTGGCGACGGAGTAGAACGTCGAATGGCGCCTCCGAAGCCGGGGAACCGGTGAGCAGGTTCGGGGCGTAGGAGGGAGCCCAGGGTGATCGGCGCCGTGCGCCCAGTCTCAGAGACGGGCACGAAATCAATGGCGTAACTTGTAGCAAACACGCGTGTACCGTGGCTGGGAACCCGATGAGCGGGGCTGTTCTGAACGCGCCAGTGGCCCGTGAACGGGTAGCTCAGATCGATAGAGGCGTCCACCTGATGTCCTATCCGCTCGCCATACGCTCCCGAGCGCATTCTGCCATCACTCACGCGACTATGCCTTAGCCGCGGCGACATCCTCTCGTCCTCGCAGAGGGGTCGGTCCGGCAATGAAGCCTGCTGGTTCCTACTCCAGATCCTCCCAGTCGATGATCACGGCATCGAGGCCCGGCAGTTCGTCGATGAACCCGTACTCCACCATCAGACGGCTCATGTCCTCGAGGGGTTCGCGCCGGATGTCGCCGTCGAACTCCTCCATATTCACCTCGGCGGCCGCCTCCACCGGCATGTCCAGGAAGTGTGAAAGCGCCTCGGCGCTGCCCTCCGGGTCATTCTGAGCGGCGTCCATGGCTTCCTCCATCGCGGCTTTGAACTGCGCGACAGTCTCGGGGTTCTCCTCATAGAACCGTCCGGAGGTAAATGCCATCGATGTGGGCAGTCCGGGAAGAACCTCCTGGTTCGGCTGTCCGAGGAGCGTGAACTCTTCCTGTGCCAAGGCCTGGGAGAGGAAAGGTTCCGGCAACCACACAGCGTCCACGTTGCCCCGCTCCAGCTGGGCCTCCATCTCCGGGAAGCTGACTTCGGTGAGTCCGATAGCATCCGGATCCCCACCATCGCGCCGTACGGCCTCCATGATGGTCAGATCTCCCTGGCCGTTGAGCACGTTGACGGCAACCGACCGACCCTCGAGGTCGCGCCACGACTCGATGCCCGAGTCCGCCCGTACCACCACAGCGTTGATGTCCTGACCCTCCGTCAGGGAATGCGACCAGCCCGAAACGAGCCGCATATCCAGGCCCTGGCCCACCGCTACCAGTAGGGAGAGCGGATTGCCGGTCGCAAAGTCCATCTCTCCGCTTTGTACTGCCGGAAGCATGGCCGCCCCGCCGTCGCCGGGAACCATTTCTACGTCAAGCCCGTGCTCTTCGAAGATTCCCTCGTCCACCCCGTACTGGATGGCCGCGGTGGGGGCGATGGTCATGACCCCCAGGGTGACTGTGGTCAGGTCATCTTCGGAGCTCTGCTCCTCGCCGCCGGCGCAGCCGGCGAGGAGCAGGGTCAGGCCCGCCAGAAGGGCAAGAGACGATCGTGGTGCAGTGTTCATTCGCTTTCCGTTCCCCGCAGAGTGAAGGCCTATCACAGTGGATGTGATGTGCAACACATTATATGAACTCGCGTGCCAGGCAACCTGAAACAGGGCTGGGTGGGCGTGTCCTGCTCCTTGGTCGCGGGCCTCGGGTGCGTCGCACTCGTGCTTTCGCAGGGAAGGCGGAGTCGCTCTAGTCTGGGGTGATGGACTCCGTGCGCTCAGCCGCCTATGACGACGAGCAGCACCCTGACTCCGCCAAGGAACGTGCATCTTCTGCGGTGAAGGAGCTGGGGGAGACGGCGACCGGCAGGGCCTCGGGTGAGCGCGCCGACGAGATTGAGGAACGTTGGGAGAACCGCCTGGCCTGGCCGGTGCTCATTGCCGCCATCGTCTCCGTTCCCGCCGTCTTCCTCACTCTGCTGGACGAGCCTTTCGAAATGGTCGGTCACGTGGGCCTGTGGGCCACGTCGGTGGTGCTTGTCCTGGAGACGGTGATTCTCTTCCTCGTCTCGCCGAAGAAGATCGAGTGGGTGCGCCGGAACTGGTGGCTGATCGGATTGACGATCGTCACCATCCTCGCCGTGGTCTTCAGCATCGGGCCCATGCAGCTGTTCAGACTGCTGCGCAGTGCCGGGGCGCTGCGCGTTCTTCGTGCCAAACAGGTCGCGAAGGCGGGAGAGTCCCTGGGAAAGAAGGGCAAGTCCCAGTGGCGCAAGCGGCTCGGGAAAATTCTCGCCACCGTGGTGGTCGCGACGTTCGTGGTCATTGCCCTGGTGGACCCCGATTCGGAGGCTCGCAGCTTCCTCGAGGGGTTGGTGGGCGAAGAGCTCGCGATCGCGGCCGCTTTTGCGGCAGGAATCCTCACCATGATCGCGATGTACTTTCTGGTCCGCGAGCCTAAGAACAAGGACCAGGGCGACGACGGCGAAGACCACGCCGAGGGCCAGAGTGATCACCGCGGTGGTAGCGAGGAGCAGGGGGCAGAGCTGGGTTCGGACCACGAACCGGGTTCCGGTTCTCGGGGCTCCGCAGTCTCCTCGCAGCACTGACAGCGACGCTGAGGAGTGGCCGCTTCAGCCTCTGCCTCAGCGCCGCCATCGGCCCCGTCTACTGGTGGTGGGCCACGTCCACGACCCACGTCACGCCGAACCGGTCGGTGAGCATACCGAAGCCCGGGCTCCACGGTGAAGCTGCCAGTGGTTCAATGACAGAGGCCCCCTCGGACAGCCCGTTCCAGAACGCGGTCACCTCCTCGAGGCTCTCGCCGCGGACTGAGAGGAAGAACGGGCTGTCGGTCACGGTGCCCTCGCGCGTGCGCTGAGTGTTGCCGGCAAAGGTGCTGCCGGGAGTCTTCTCGCTCAGCCCGGGAACGTCATAGGCCATGACGCGGAAGCCGTTCTGGGACTCCAGCAGCCCAAAGACGATCTTCTCCGCGTGTGGGCAATCGGCTGGGGCGCCGAGCTCGCCATAGGTGGAGGCCGTCAGCTCGCCGCCGAAGACCTGCTGATAGAAGCTGAGCGCTTGGCGCGCTGTGCCGGGGAAGTTCAGATGAGTGGTGGTCACTAGTGCCACGGAGGGCTCCTTACGTCGAGACGGGTCAGCGGCAGTTGCCGCTGCCGCTCATCATGCCGACGATAGAGGACACTTTGTGTCCGCTATGTGCGAGAGAATTCAGGATATGGCCGACACGCCCTCACGTATGCTCTCCGTGCTTTCCCTGCTTCAGACTGGCCGCATTATCTCGGGGGAGGAGCTGGCGCACCGCTTCGGCATCACGGCGCGAACGGTCCGCCGCGATATCGAGAGGCTGCGGGAGCTCGGTTATCGGATCGACGCCCATAAGGGACCCGACGGCGGATATGTCCTCTCTGCGGGGACTGAGCTGCCCCCTCTGCTGCTTGACGGGGATCAAGCGGTCGCCGTCGCCGTGGCGCTGCGGAACGCCCCCGCAATGGGAGTGGACATGGAAGAGGCCGCAACCCGGGCCCTGGCCACCCTGCGACAGATGCTGCCTTCGCGCTTCCGCCACCGCGTAGACGGTCTTCGCTTCACCGGCACCCCGGGGCGGGCGACAATCGATCCGGAGGTACTGGAGACCATCAGCAATGCTGTCGCTCGGCGCCGCATCGTGGTATTCGACTACCGCGCCGGCGCGGATGAGCCTACTGCAGACCCTGTGCGTCGGAGTGCGGAGCCACATGCAGTCATAGCGCATCAGGGCCTGTGGTGCGTCGTGGCCTGGGACCTGGGGCGTACCGACTGGCGGATCTACCGCCTGGACCGGGTCAGCCTCAGGCCGCCCCTGGGGGCCCCGTTCACTCCGCGCGAGATCCCCGGCGGGGATGCCAGCACCTTCCTCGCGGCCCGCTTCAAAGGAGCGCGCCCGGCAGGAAGCGGCGAGATCAGCTGGCCATACATCGGGCACATCGAGATGGCGCTTCCCCTGAGACAGGTGCTTCCCTGGGTGGAGGAGGGGGGCGCTCAGGCACTCTCCGAGGAGGCCTCACTGCTCACGCTGGGCTCCTGGTCGTGGAGCGGGCTGCTGGCTCAGGTGCTGAGGTTTGACGCGCCGTTCCGCATCCTAGGCCCACCGCAGCTTCAGGACGCGGCAGACGCCCTCGCTCTGCGACTGCAGCAGGCGTCCGGCCGGCAACCCTGAACCGTGGCGGGCGAACCGCCGACTGGATCAGTAGGCGACCGCGAAGCGCGTGCGCCGGTGAGCGGGCCGTTCAATCTCATCCACCAGGGCGATCGCCAGATCGGCGGCAGAGAGTTCGGAGGCGCCGTTCTCATCGGTGAGCAGCACGTCCTTGCCTAGGCGGTAGGTGCCCCGGCGCTCGCCGGGGTTGTAGGCGCCGAAGCCGGCCGCGGGACTGACATAGAACCAGTCCAGGGACTCATCGCTTCCCTGGAGCTTCTCCCATACCGTGATCATCTCGAAGGCCTCGGGCTTGAAGTCATCCGGGAACTGCTCGGTGTCGATCAGCCGTGGGCCGCCCTCGGAAACGTGCAGGGAGCCGGCTCCGCCAATCACCCCCAGGCGCACTCCGGCTTCCAGTCCCAGCGGAATGAGCGTCTGCGCCACATCCAGCACCTTGCCCTGCATCTCCCCACGGGGGGCGACGGAGAGGATGACCACGTCAGTCTTGCTCACCAGATCCTGCAGGAAGTTCTCGTCCGTGATATCCCCGGTGACATAGCTGACGCCCTCCAACTGTTCCTCGGGGGCTCGTCGGGCGACGGCCACCACGTCGTGGCCCCGGGAGGCGGCCTCCTGTGCAATGTGGCGTCCCGCGTATCCGGTTCCGCCCAGAATCGTGATGTGTGCCATGAGGTGCTCCTTCGCTCTTCAGGTAAGGGACGACGACGTCGTGCCGCCATTGTGGAGAAGAACAACGGGCAGTGGCCTTCACTTCCCATTGGTTGGATAAGGTGAGGCGCGTGAGCCCTCAACACCCCTCCGACGACGCCAGCGTGCCCGAACCGCTGATTGGTGCCTCCGATGCGCGGGCTTCCGGTGCGCAGCAGGACCCGCGGCTGGAGTCCCGGCCCATGGCCTCTGAGCCGCGGCTTCCGCACTCCGTGCCGGAAGACGTGCTGGGGGTGCTGACCGGCACGTTCATGGCGGCCTTTGGCCTCTACATGCTGGAGCAGTCCGAGGCGGTGACCGGGGGCACCGCCGGGCTCTCGCTGCTTCTGACCTACGCCACCCCGCTGAGCTTTGGCTGGCTGTTCTTCCTGGTCAACCTGCCATTCTTTGGGCTCGCGTTGTGGCGCAAGGGATGGCGATTCACGATCAAGACCCTCGTCTCGGTGGCGATGGTCTCGGTCTTCAGCGAACTGAACCCCCACTTCCTGCCCCTTCCAGAGCTGGACCCGGTCTACGGGGTGCTGGCCGGGAACCTGTTCCTGGGCGTGGCCCTGCTGATCGTGTTCCGCCACGGCTCATCTCTCGGCGGCTTCAACATCCTGGCGCTCATCGCCCAGGAACAGTTCAACCTCCGGGCCGGCTACGTGCAGATGGGGACGGACGTGGTGATCATCCTCCTGGCGCTGACTGTCGTCGCGCCCGCCAATGTGCTGCTCTCAGCGGTCGGTGCCGTGGTCCTGAATACGGTGCTGGCGTTCAATCACAGGCCCGGTCGCTACCGGGCCTGAGCCCCGAGGCCCCCACTAGGCGGGCCCGGGAACGTATCCTCCGGGGCAGCCTCGGCCGGGGTGAGGTCCAGGCGTCTGTCGAGGTTCAGGCTCTGCAGAAAATGCTCATCGTGGCGGACCACCAGCAGTGCCCCTCGAAGGAGGTCAGCGCCTGGGTCAGTTGCCGCACGCTGGCCAGATCGAGGTTATTGGTGGGCTCATCCAGGATCAGCAGCTGGGGAGAGGGCTCTGAGCAGTCTGCACACGGGCCTCTGGGAAATGTCCTCAGGACAGGACGCTTATGGAGACGCTGCGCAGAGAGTTCAGATGTGCCGACGGAAAAGACCCTGCTTGAGGGTGTACCACAGGAACCGGACAACGAAGGAGGGCCCGGGAAGGCAGCGGCGGTGAACCTCTGAGAGGGGCGGGACGCACAGTGCATGCCCGCGGGGGTCCGCGGATACTGCGCAGGTCTCGAACCTCAGAACTTCACCGAACGCCTCGTGGTCGACAACAAAGACGCACATGATAGCACCAGAGGCAGCGCCGCAGCCCTGTGCGGCCCGCGGTGCTGGCCGCCACCGTAAGCCGCCGCCTGTGCCGCGGGTGCTTCCCGGGGGGAGCGGGCCGCTACTTCCTGCCGAACTCGCTGGGGTGGGGGCTGCGCCTACCAGCTTCGCCCTGGTCCAGTGCGTCGATGGCGGCAATCTCGTCCCCACTCAGGTCAAAGGAGAACAGGTCGAAGTTCTCCCGCTGGCGCGTCTCGTGGTCGGACTTGGGGATGACCACGTCGCCGCGCTGTAGGTGCCAGCGCAGAATCACCTGAGCCTCGCTGCGTCCGTGGCGTTCTGCAATGCCGCTAATGACAGGGTCCCCGAACTCGTTGCCCTTGCCCAGAGGGCTCCATGCCTCCACGGCGATACCTGCTGACTTGCAGTATTGCCGCACGTCGTTGTTGGCGAAGTAGGGATGAACCTCAATCTGATTCACTGCAGGCACCACACCGGTGGCCTCGATGATGCGCTCCAGATGCTCGGGCTGGAAGTTTGAAACGCCGATCGCCCGAGCCCGGCCGGACTCCTGAAGCTCGACCATCGTCTTCCACGTATCGACGTAGTCCACCTCAAGGAACGGCATGGGCCAGTGGATGAGGAAGAGGTCCACGTAGTCGGTGCCAAGGCGGCCCAGGGACTCTTCGAAGGTTCGGCGAGTCTCGGCGGGGGCATGGAAATCGTTGTTGAGCTTGGTTGTGAGGAAGACCTCCTCGCGCGCCACACCGGAGGCCCGCACGCCGGCACCTACCTGATCCTCATTGCCGTACATCTGCGCGGTATCCACGTGCCGGTAGCCCAGGCGCAGTGCGCTTTCCACGGAAGCGGCAGCATTCTCGGACTTGGAGGTGCCCAGCCCGACCTGGGGGATAGAGGTTCCGGAGTTCAGCTCGATGAGTTCCATAGCGCGATCCTACGTTCGAAAGCTGTCACACGGGAGATGGTGAATGGCGGGTTATAGGCCATAAATGTGTTGCTGAGTAGGCCTGCTTCCCAGTGCTGGGGC
>NZ_JAVKGT010000056.1:0-5773 GCF_031432335.1 Nesterenkonia flava
GAGATGGACTAGAGTTGAGAATCGCGCCGAAAACGGAAGCGAAAAGCTGAAGTTGACAAGCGCGAAGCGATCAAGTAAGGTTGAAAAGTTGCTTCAAAGCGATTCAGGCCGGAAGGTTTGATGGTGTTGGAGCGCTGGTTGTTTGAGAACTCAATAGTGTGCCAAGTTTGTTGATACCAATGAATTAAATTGGTTGATCACGATCTTACCACCCCCGTGGTAATTGATTGTGAATTTAGCCAAGGATTATCAGCAACCAGGCGTGAGTGTTTCTCCCTGTGAGGCCCTGTTTTTCCGGCAGGGTTGGGGTGAGACGACGAGTGTCTGGTTGTTATCTCTATTAAATTTTTGATGGAGAGTTTGATCCTGGCTCAGGATGAACGCTGGCGGCGTGCTTAACACATGCAAGTCGAACGATGAAGCCCGTGCTTGCACGGGTGGATTAGTGGCGAACGGGTGAGTATCACGTGAGTAACCTGCCCTTAACTCTGGGATAAGCCTGGGAAACTGGGTCTAATACCGGATACGACCAGTCACCGCATGGTGTGCTGGTGGAAAGCTTTTGCGGTTTTGGATGGACTCGCGGCCTATCAGCTAGACGGTGGGGTAATGGCCTACCGTGGCGATGACGGGTAGCCGGCCTGAGAGGGTGACCGGCCACACTGGGACTGAGACACGGCCCAGACTCCTACGGGAGGCAGCAGTGGGGAATATTGCACAATGGGCGAAAGCCTGATGCAGCGACGCCGCGTGCGGGATGACGGCCTTCGGGTTGTAAACCGCTTTCAGCAGGGAAGAAGCGCAAGTGACGGTACCTGCAGAAGAAGCGCCGGCTAACTACGTGCCAGCAGCCGCGGTAATACGTAGGGCGCGAGCGTTATCCGGAATTATTGGGCGTAAAGAGCTTGTAGGCGGTTTGTCGCGTCTGCTGTGAAAGCCCGGGGCTTAACCCCGGGTGTGCAGTGGGTACGGGCAGACTAGAGTGCAGTAGGGGAGACTGGAATTCCTGGTGTAGCGGTGAAATGCGCAGATATCAGGAGGAACACCGATGGCGAAGGCAGGTCTCTGGGCTGTTACTGACGCTGAGAAGCGAAAGCATGGGGAGCGAACAGGATTAGATACCCTGGTAGTCCATGCCGTAAACGTTGGGCACTAGGTGTGGGGGACATTCCACGTTTTCCGCGCCGTAGCTAACGCATTAAGTGCCCCGCCTGGGGAGTACGGCCGCAAGGCTAAAACTCAAAGGAATTGACGGGGGCCCGCACAAGCGGCGGAGCATGCGGATTAATTCGATGCAACGCGAAGAACCTTACCAAGGCTTGACATGGACCGGACCGCTGCAGAGATGTAGCTTCCCTTCGGGGCTGGTTCACAGGTGGTGCATGGTTGTCGTCAGCTCGTGTCGTGAGATGTTGGGTTAAGTCCCGCAACGAGCGCAACCCTTGTCCTATGTTGCCAGCACGTAAAGGTGGGGACTCATGGGAGACTGCCGGGGTCAACTCGGAGGAAGGTGGGGATGACGTCAAATCATCATGCCCCTTATGTCTTGGGCTTCACGCATGCTACAATGGCCGGTACAGTGGGTTGCGATACTGTGAGGTGGAGCTAATCCCTAAAAGCCGGTCTCAGTTCGGATCGAAGTCTGCAACTCGACTTCGTGAAGTTGGAGTCGCTAGTAATCGCAGATCAGCAACGCTGCGGTGAATACGTTCCCGGGCCTTGTACACACCGCCCGTCAAGTCACGAAAGTTGGTAACACCCGAAGCCCATGGCCCAACCCTTGTGGAGGGAATGGTCGAAGGTGGGACTAGCGATTGGGACTAAGTCGTAACAAGGTAGCCGTACCGGAAGGTGCGGCTGGATCACCTCCTTTCTAAGGAGCTGCACCCGAGTCGGGTGCGCCACTACAGTAGGCGAATGTTCTGCTGGTGGTTGCTCAAGGGTGGAATATCAACAAATACTCCGCGTATCGGAGTCATCATGCATTGGCACACACCAGGTTCTTGAGTACGCCCCTTTGTGGGTTGGAAAGAGTGTCGGGTGTGTTGTTGTGTGTGGTGTGTGGCGCACTGTTGGGTCCTGAAGCAATCAGCTTCAAGGATCTAGGCCGCCTGCTTCAGGTAGCTACCAACGTGGTTGGTGGTGATGGGGGTGGGGGTTGTTGTTTGGGAACTGCATAGTGGACGCGAGCATCTTTTAGTCTCTGCATATGATCATGATCGTCCTGACATGGTTGTGTGTGGTTTCTTGAATGTGATTTGTATGTACAAGACATTGTCTTGTGTGTCCTTTGGTGGCTTACACGGCCGCACACCATGAGGTCTTCTCTTTTGAGGGGGGTTTGTGGATGTGGTTGTTGGTGTAAGTGTTTTAGGGCGCATGGTGGATGCCTTGGCAGCAGGAGCCGATGAAGGACGTGGGAATCTGCGATAAGCCTGGTGGAGCTGATAACCGAGCGTTGAGGCCAGGATTTCCGAATGGGGAAACCCCGCATGCTGTTATGGTGTGTGACCCACTGCTGAATGTATAGGCAGTGTGGAGGGAACGTCGGGAAGTGAAACATCTCAGTACCGACAGGAAGAGAAAACAACAGTGATTCTGTGAGTAGTGGCGAGCGAAAGCGGATGGGGCTAAACCTATGGCGTGTGATACCTGGTAGGGGTTGCGTCATAGGGGTTGTGAGACCCAGTGTCCAAGATCTACCAGTCTTGGCGGTTGAGGTGCGGGCGTATAGATGAACAAGGTTGAGTCCTTGACCGTAGAGGGTGTGAGTCCCGTAGTTGTAATGCGTTCCGCCGGCCGATCTGGTGTTCTCGAGTAGCACGCGGCTCGAGGAATCGTGTGTGAATCTGCCAGGACCACCTGGTAAGCCTGAATACTCCCTGCTGACCGATAGTGAATCAGTACCGTGAGGGAATGGTGAAAAGTACCCCGGGAGGGGAGTGAAATAGTACCTGAAACCATGTGCCTACAATCCGTCAAAGCATCAGCTTGCTGGTGTGATGGCGTGCCTTTTGAAGAATGAGCCTGCGAGTTAGTGCTCAGTGGCGAGGTTAACCCGTGTGGGGCAGCCGTAGCGAAAGCGAGTCTGAATAGGGCGTTTGAGTCGCTGGGTCTAGACCCGAAGCGGAGTGATCTACCCATGGCCAGGTTGAAGCGCGTGTAAGAGCGCGTGGAGGACCGAACCCACCTAGGTTGAAAACTGGGGGGATGAGCTGTGGGTAGGGGTGAAAGGCCAATCAAACTCTGTGATAGCTGGTTCTCCCCGAAATGCATTTAGGTGCAGCGTCGCGTGTTTCATCCTGGAGGTAGAGCTACTGGATGGCCGATGGGCCCTACAAGGTTACTGACGTCAGCTAAACTCCGAATGCCAGAGATGTGAGAGCGCGGCAGTGAGACGGTGGGGGATAAGCTTCATCGTCGAGAGGGAAACAGCCCAGACCACCGGTTAAGGCCCCTAAGCGTGTGCTAAGTGGGAAAGGATGTGGAGTTGCTTAGACAACCAGGAGGTTGGCTTAGAAGCAGCCACCCTTGAAAGAGTGCGTAATAGCTCACTGGTCAAGTGATTCCGCGCCGACAATGTAGCGGGGCTCAAGCACACCGCCGAAACCGTGGCATTCAGGTTTTCCTGGATGGGTAGGGGAGCGTCGACTATTGGGTGAAGCCAAGTTGGAAGAGTTGGTGGACGATAGTCGAGTGAGAATGCAGGCATGAGTAGCGAAAGACACGTGAGAAACGTGTCCGCCGAATGACTAAGGGTTCCAGGGTCAAGCTAATCTGCCCTGGGTTAGTCGGGACCTAAGGCGAGGCCGACAGGCGTAGTCGATGGACAACGGGTTGATATTCCCGTACCGGCGAAGAACCGCCCACGCGAACCCGCTGATACTAACCACCCGAACCCAGCTTAAACATCCTTCGGGGTGTGTGGCTGGTCTAGCGTGGGACCTGAAGTGGTCTAGCGAGCGTATTAACAGGTGTGACGCAGGAAGGTAGCCGGGCCCGGCGATGGTTGTCCGGGTCTAAGAATGTAGGCCGAATCCTAGGCAAATCCGGGATTCATTAAGGCTGAGATTTGATGGGCTCCCACGTTTGGTGGGGGATCCGGTGATCCTATGCTGCCAAGAAAAGCATCGACGCGAGGTTCTAGCCGCCCGTACCCGAAACCGACACAGGTAGTCAGGTAGAGAATACCAAGGCGATCGAGATAATCACGGTTAAGGAACTCGGCAAAATGCCCCCGTAACTTCGGGAGAAGGGGGACCACCCTGGTGGCGCGCCTTTACGGTGACGAGCTGGTGGTGGTCGCAGAGACCAGGGGGAAGCGACTGTTTACTAAAAACACAGGTCCGTGCGAAGTCGTAAGACGATGTATACGGACTGACTCCTGCCCGGTGCTGGAAGGTTAAGAGGACCTGTTAGCCGTAAGGCGAAGCGGAGAATTTAAGCCCCAGTAAACGGCGGTGGTAACTATAACCATCCTAAGGTAGCGAAATTCCTTGTCGGGTAAGTTCCGACCTGCACGAATGGAGTAACGACTTCCCCGCTGTCTCAACCGTGAACTCGGCGAAATTGCATTACGAGTAAAGATGCTCGTTACGCGCAGCAGGACGGAAAGACCCCGAGACCTTTACTATAGCTTGGTATTGGTGTTTGACATCACTTGTGTAGGATAGGTGGGAGACTGTGAAGCAGCCACGCCAGTGGTTGTGGAGTCGTCGTTGAAATACCACTCTGGTGTTGTTAGGCATCTAACTTCGGGCCCTGATCGGGTCCAGGGACAGTGCCTGGTGGGTAGTTTAACTGGGGCGGTTGCCTCCCAAAGAGTAACGGAGGCGCCCAAAGGTTCCCTCAGCCTGGTTGGCAATCAGGTGTTGAGTGTAAGTGCACAAGGGAGCTTGACTGTGAGAGAGGCATCTCGAGCAGGAACGAAAGTTGGGACTAGTGATCCGGCGGCACCGTGTGGAAGGGCCGTCGCTCAACGGATAAAAGGTACCTCGGGGATAACAGGCTGATCCTGCCCAAGAGTCCATATCGACGGCATGGTTTGGCACCTCGATGTCGGCTCGTCGCATCCTGGGGCTGGAGTTGGTCCCAAGGGTTGGGCTGTTCGCCCATTAAAGCGGTACGCGAGCTGGGTTTAGAACGTCGTGAGACAGTTCGGTCCCTATCCGCTGCGCGCGTAGGAGATTTGAGAAGGTCTGTCCTTAGTACGAGAGGACCGGGACGGACGAACCTCTGGTATGCCAGTTGTCCTGCCAAGGGCACGGCTGGTTAGCTACGTTCGGGATGGATAACCGCTGAAAGCATCTAAGCGGGAAGCCGGCTTCAAGATAAGATCTCCATCACCCTTGAGGTGTGAAGGCTCCCTATAGACTATGGGGTTGATAGGCCAGAAATGGAAGCGTAGTAATACGTGGAGTTGACTGGTACTAATAAGCCGATCACTTACACCACCACCATTACACATTTATGCGTGCTTGCGTCCACTAGGCGGTCCCCGACCAATAAACCCCACACCCGTGCGGGCCTTGGTCTGGTGATCACAACAAAATACGAGAAGTGTTGTAGCTCACTACCTATAGGTTTACCCACAACACCCTGTGCCCCTGGTAGGTCGGGGGTGTGTGTTGGTGGGTTGAGAGAGTTACGGCGGTCATAGCGTGGGGGAAACGCCCGGTCCCATCCCGAACCCGGAAGCTAAGGCCCACAGCGCCGATGGTACTGCACACGGGAGTGTGTGGGAGAGTAGGACACCGCCGGACACACATTGAAA
>NZ_JAVKGT010000057.1:0-4664 GCF_031432335.1 Nesterenkonia flava
TGCTCATCGGAGGAGGCCTCGACGGGGCCATCCCCACCTGAAATCCGTAGAGCCACTTTGATCTTGATTACCCCGGATCGTGTCCAGAGCTGAAGTTCGGCGTTCACGTCGAGTATCTTTCCGGCGTTCTCGGAAGACCACATATTGATCGAAGAATAGGGTATGGAGTAGAGCTCGACCTTCTTTCCGGTCAGCCCCTGGGCATCCCGAACAATGAGCCGTTTCGTCGTGAAGACCGCGCTGTCCCTGAAAGTCTTATACGCGGCGACAGCCTGCTCTCCCTCAACCAGCAGCTCCTGGACATCTTGCGGTACGGGAACTTCATTGACGAAAGTCCAGGAGGTGAGTGCGGTGACCTCGTTCATGTTTTCCTTTGCAGTGGGCAAAAGCTGAGCCCGTACCTACATGAGGTACGGGCTCAGCTTTTGCGTCAATTGATCAGACGCTGAAGTAGAGCTGGAACTCGTAGGGGTTCGGGCGCAGGTTCAGAGGAGCGATCTCCTCTTCACGCTTGTACTCGATCCAGGCCTGGATGAGTTCTTCGGTGAACACGCCGCCTTCGAGCAGGAACTCGTGATCGGCCTCGAGGGCGTCCAGCGCCTCCTCCAGAGAGCCGGGAGCCTGCGGGATGTCCTTGAGCTCCTCGGCGGGCAGCTCGTAGAGGTCCTTATCGACCGGCTCGTGGGGCTCGATGCGGTTCTTGATGCCGTCCAGACCAGCCATGAGCTGAGCAGCGAACGCCAGGTAAGGGTTACCGGAGGCGTCAGGGGCACGGAACTCCAGACGCTTGGCCTTGGGGTTGGAGCCGGTGATCGGGATACGCACGGCTGCGGAGCGGTTGCCCTGGGAGTAGACCAGGGAGACCGGAGCCTCGTAGCCCTTGACCAGGCGCTTGTAGGAGTTCACGGTGGGGTTGGTGAAGGCCAGCACCGCGTGGGCGTGCTTGAGCAGGCCACCGATGTACCAGCGCGCCACGTCGGAGAGGTTGGCGTAGCCCTTCTCGTCGTAGAAGAGCGGCTCGCCGTTGCTCCACAGGGACTGGTGGCAGTGCATGCCGGAGCCGTTCTCCTCGAAGACGGGCTTGGGCATGAAGGTGGCTGCCAGGCCGTAGGCGGCTGCGGTGTTCTTCACCACGTACTTGAACTTCTGGACGTCGTCGGCGGCCAGGGTCAGAGTGTTGAACTTGTAGTTGATCTCCTGTTGGCCGGGGCCTGCCACCTCGTGGTGGGAGCGCTCCACGGACAGGCCTGCGCGCTCCAGGGCCAGGACGATCTCGTCGCGGACCTCGGCGGACTGGTCCTGGGGAGAGACCGGGTAGTAGCCGCCCTTGGTGGCCATCTTGTGGCCGCCGGGTCCCTCAGCGAACTCGTCGCCGGAGCCCCAGATAGCTTCCTTGGACTCGAGCTTGTAGTAGGACTCCTCGGGAGTGGACTTGAAGGAGACCTTGTCGAAGAGGAAGAACTCCGCTTCGGGGCCGAAGAAGGCGGTGTCGGCGATGCCGGAGGAAGCCAGGTACTCCTCGGCCTTCTTCGCCACGCCGCGCGGGTCGCGTCCGTAGGGCTCGCCGGTGCGCGGGTTGACGATCGAGAAGGTCATCACCAGGGTCTTGGCCACGCGGTACTCGTCAACGTAGGCGGTCGCCGGGTCCGGGATTAGCTGCATGTCGGAATCCTGGATGCCCTGGAACCCGCGGATGGAGGATCCGTCGAAGAGCTGGCCGTTCTCGAAGAAGTCGAGGTCCACGGTGTGGGCGGGAACATTGAAGTGGTGCTGCAGGCCGGGAAGGTCGGTGAACCGGATGTCAACGAACTTGACGTCCTCGTCCTCGATGAACTTCAGAACTTCTTCAGGGCTGGAAAACATTCGTCCGTGCTCCTCGTCAGTGACTTACATGGGGGAGCCGGGGCGCCCGATGACTTCAGGTACTGCCCGGCACTCGACCCTCAGCCTATCCACCCGGTGGTTTCCCGCCCGTCACGCAAATGTTTCCGGCATGTAACAGAATCTGCTCACCGATAGACTGGGCCGCTGTGACTGACTCCAAGAACGACGCCGGCTGGCCAGGTGACGAACTGGGGCTCCCTCCTGAGGGCCCCGGAAGTCTGGCACCTTTTGGACTGCGGGTCCTGGCCCTGTTCATCGACTGGGGTCTTGCCAGCCTGATCTCTCTGGCCTGGTTCGCCTATAGCCCCTGGGCCACGCTAGGAGCCTTTGTGGTGATGCATGTGCTGCTGGTGGGCCTGCTCGGCGTCACGGTAGGCAAGCGTCTCGTCCGCATTCAGGTGGTCCGCGGGAACAGCGCCCCTGGGCCGCTGTGGGCCCTAGTGCGCGTGCTGCTGCTGATGTTGGTGCTGCCGACACTGGTGATATCCAGTGACGGACGGGGCGCCCATGACAGAATCGCAGGGACAGTCCAGCTGCGCATGTGAGGTTCCGCCATGATGTCCTCTTCTTCGTCTGCCCTGATTCCTTCCCGGGGGCGTCACAGAATGCTTCCCGCTGCGCTGCTCATTGCGGCGTTGGCGGCTGCCGGCTGCGGCGGCGCCGAGACCCAAGATGAGGTCGGGCCCACCGGGGGTGGGACCATTGAGGGTCCCGACATTGAGGGCACGGACGGCGAGGCGTCCGACGACGCCGTGGCTGAGTCTGGTGATGACGCCGATGACTCCACCCCTCCGGCCGGCACAGGCGAGGATTCACCGGTCTCGGAATGGCCTGCGGCGAACACCACCACGTTCGTTCACGAGAACACCATCACTGAACCGGTGATCTCGCCCAAATCGGTTGTCGCCAACGGCCACGGTCTGGTCATCGCCAACAACATGATGTATCAGAACACCATCACCCTCTATGATGCCGAAGCCCAAGAGCTGCACCAGGAGCTCTCAGACCGCATCAGCCCTGGTGATTTCGGCATCGAAGGGTACCCGGAGTCGGTAGTGGGTGCCCCGGTGGAGGCGGTGTGGACCGAGGATGGCCAGTACGCCTATGTCTCCCAGTACCGCCTGGAGGACATGGGGGCCGGTGCCTATGACGACTGCCGCAATGGGGACGCCGTCGCACCTTCGGCGGTCTACCGCTACAGCGTGGCAGAACAGGACTGGGACCAGTTCATTGAAGTGGGGCGAGTGCCTAAGTTCGTGGAGCTGACCCCGGATGGTTCGCGGCTGCTGGTCTCCAACTGGTGCGATCACGATCTCTCCGTGGTGGACACCGCCACTGGTGAGGAGCTGATGCGCGTGCCGGTGAACTCCCAGCCCCGCGGCATCGCCGCCATGCCGGATAATCGCACGGTGTATGTCACGGCCATGTACGCCAATGAGCTGTACCAGGTGGACTTGGAAACCGGTGAGCAAGAGGTCATCTACGATCAGGCCCGCTTCCCCCGGCACCTGGTGCTCTCCCCGGATGCCCAGACGCTGTACGTGACGTTCTCGCAGTCTGATCTGCTGGTGGCTTTCGACACCGAAACCAATGAGGTGATCCGTAGCACCGCCACGGGCCGTGAGCCCCGCAGCATGGATATCTCCACTGACGGCACAGCCCTCTACGTGGTCAACTACTACGAGGACACGGTCTCCAAGTTTGATGCGGAGACGTTCGAGGAGATCGAGCGACTGCCTACGGGGCACCTGCCCATTGGGGTGACCTATGAGAACACCACCGGCAGCGTGTGGGTCGCCAACTACGAGGGAACGCTCTCGATCTACAACGACCACGCCCAGGAGCGCTAGAGCACTTCCTGGTGAGGAGGCCCTGTTTCCGTGGCCCACTAGGAAGTGCACAGTGGCGAGGGCTCTGGCCTGGCTAGGCTGAGTTGAGGTGTTCAGCGGTCGTATCGGTCAGAAAGGTGTTGCGTACGGAGAAAGATTGAGCGCTGAAGCAGCACCGGGTACAGGTGAAGAACAATCCCAGGGAGAGCCAACCAGAGGGCGGACGACGGTCTGCCGGTAGCGACAGTCCCTCCGGCCAGGCCCAGGTGCAGGGCTAAGCCGGCCGCGTGGGCACTCATATTTCCCCTCAGGCTCTGGGCAAGACGGGGCAGTGCGGCGCGGGTTCCATTGAAGGTGCGTCCTGCACCTACGACCAAAGAGTTCCACCCAGTGCGTTCCAGGATGTGACCAAAGACCCTGACGCCAAGAAGGCGATGGATGATGCGTTCTCTCTCCGGGATCCGAAACCATGTGCGGGGGACACGACGGGCGAGCGGTTCGCCGAGGAAGGGCACGATTCCGAAGACGCCTGCCGCAACGACTACTGCATACACCGGATGCTCGGGGCCAATGATTACCCACCCGGTGCCCAGCAACCCAGCCAGGAGCAGCAAGGCTGCTACGGCCGTGACGTTGAAGCGCCCTGGGTTTGATGGAGACCTGTTTTATTGGATTTCCACCAGCTGGTTGGCGCCGGTGGTCTCAGCATAGAACAGCTGCTCGAACTCCGCCGGAGGGCGGTCTTCGAGGTAGCCGTGCAGGCGGACAGTGTTATGCCAGTGGACCCACCCGAGAGTGGCCAGCTCCACGTCTTCAACGGTCTTCCACGGCCCTTGGAGCGGGCGGGGCCACGGATCAGCTCGGCTTTGTAGTAGCCGTTGAGAGTCTCAGCCAGGGCATTGATGCTCCTATAGTTGTCAATTTGGGATTTCGCCGGTGTGGGGGTCTGTC
>NZ_JAVKGT010000058.1:0-4449 GCF_031432335.1 Nesterenkonia flava
ATGCCGTCGCCCTGGCGGCATAAGCCCGACGGTCAACCGAACCTTCAGCAGACCCAAGAATGAACCGCTGTGTTGTAGGAGGACGAGACCCATGAGCCATATCACCTCGATGATTGAAACTCACCCCAATACCACCAGTGATCTTGACGTAGCCAAGCTTGCGGACTGCATTGCTGCATGTTTCGAATGCGCCCAGACCTGCACCGCCTGTGCTGATGCCTGTCTGGGCGAGGAGATGGTCACCGAGCTGCGCAACTGCATTCGCCTCAACTTAGACTGCGCTGACGTGTGCACCGCGACTGGTCATCTGCTCAGTCGGCGCACCGGCAGTAATCTGGCCACCGTAAAGGCAGTGTTGGAAGCGTGTCGCATCGCGTGTGCGGAATGCGCCGCCGAGTGCGAAAAACACGCCGACATGCACGACCATTGCCGTATATGTGCTGAGGCCTGTCGACGCTGTGAACAGGCCTGCGCAGACCTGTTGGCAACCATTAGCTAAACCACCGTATCCAGCAGTCCAAAGGACCAGTCGAAACACCCCTTCGACTGGTCCTTTTGTCATTAGGGCTACTACCCCCACGACCATCGCCCATCACTGTGTTGTGGCCGTGGGTGCAGTACTCTGCTGGCCTGGTGGGCTAGTTGGGTCTTAGTTGTCGGGTTGGATTTCGCTTTCCACGACCCATTTGTGATTGGTCATCTCCATGCCGTCCATCTCGAAATCGACCATATAGACGGTTTCGTCAGTGGAGCGATCAATGGTGGCCTCGGCCCCGTCCATCCCGGACATGTGCTCGGCGTCTAAAACGACCTCGCGGCCAGGAGCAAGCGGCGCGTCGCCGGGGTCTTCGAGTTCTTCATGCACGACCCATTTATGGTCGGTCACCGGCTCGCCGCCATCGGTGGGAGTGTAGCTAACGGAGTAGGTCGTGGTATCAAATGCACCCGAGATCGTAGCGTCAGCGCCATCCATGCCGGGCATATGATCGGCATTCAACACGACGGTTTCACCGACTTCATATCTGGGATCGCTGGCTTCCTGGATCCCTTCGGGTGGTGGCCCACCGTCGGGGTCGTGTTCATGGGCGCTTGCCTCGTGATCTGAGGTATCGGAGGTTGTTTCGTCTTGGGTGGGGGTGGATTCTGGGGCTGCACGGTCGTCACCTGCTCCGGCACAGCTGGTCAGGGCCAGGGCTCCTACGGCGGCACCAAAGGCGAGTCGGGTCATCAGGGTCAGTTGGTTCATCAGTGCTCCTGTCGTGTGAACGCATCTCTGGACGGTTCTGGTCGGGCAAGGACCTCGTGGCGCAAGGATCATCTCACGCTGTGAGCCCTTAGCTTTTGGCATTGTGGGAGGGTCGGGTCCTGTGGTGACCATCCATTGAAATATACCCTATAGGGGTATAGGCTATCGTCGCAAGGATGCCTGAAAGGAGCATAGGAATGCATACCAGCGAGTTTTTGGTCCAGGGAATGAGTTGCGGTGGGTGCGAGGCCTCGGTTCGTAAGGCGGTCTCCCAGCTCCCTGCGGTGAGCGACGTCCAGGTCAGTGCCCAATCCGGTCGCTTGGCCCTCAGCGCCGAGGAACCGATTGATGATACGGCCGTGCTGGCTGCGATCGATACGGCAGGATACCGCGCGGCGACTATCTAGCGCGACACCATCTGCCAACCCACCGCCCTGAGGAGCCCACAGGCCCTCACCAGGCGCTACCCCTCGATTGATATCGCCCGGATCTTCGGTCACGGGACCGTTTCATGATCACTACTGCGGAAAGGAACCCGGCATGGTTGCACGCGACCACCACGGACACCACCCCAACGGCCATACGGCTCACGACCAGCCCCGGTCTGCTGAGGCCACCGGCACCGACCCGGACCATCACGCAGGCCACGACGGTGCCATGGATCATGATGGTCATGAGCATCATGACCATGCCTCGGGCGGGCACGGCCAGGAGGGCCAGCACCATGCCGGCCACGAAGCACACGGCGGACATGCCGGACATGGCCACGGGGACCATGGAGATCATGTCGGACAATTCCGGCGGTTGTTTTGGATCATGTTGGTGCTGGGGATTCCAGTGGTCGCGTTCAATCCGATGTTCGCCCACCTGCTGGGCTATCAACTCCCCGATGCCGCCTGGGTGTGGTGGGTCTCGCCGATCCTGGGCACGATCATCTATTTCTGGGGCGGGCAACCGTTTTTGACCGGGGCCGTCGCCGAGCTCCGGGCCCGCCAACCGGGCATGATGCTACTCATCGGGTTAGCCATCACGGTGGCCTTCATCGCCTCCTGGGGTGCGACCTTAGGCATCTTGGATCACGAGCTGAACTTCTGGTGGGAACTGGCCCTGTTAGTGGTCATCATGTTGTTAGGCCACTGGATTGAGATGCGATCCCTGGCCCAAACCACCTCAGCACTGGACTCCCTGGCCGCCTTGCTGCCGGATGAAGCCGAGAAGATCGACGGCGACGAGGTGGTCACCGTTGCTCCGGCTGAGCTGGTCGTCGGCGACGTGGTCATTGTGCGGCCTGGGGCGGCGGTCCCGGCTGATGGCCAGATCGTGAATGGTAGCGCCTCCATGGATGAGTCCATGGTCACCGGGGAATCCAGAACCGTCCGACGCGGGCTGGGCGATCCCGTGGTGGCCGGGACCGTGGCCACGGATTCCGGGCTGCGGGTCGAAGTCACCGCTATCGGCGATGACACCGCCCTGGCGGGGATCCAGAAACTCGTCGCCGATGCCCAAGCCTCCTCGTCCAAAGCCCAACGCATCGCTGATCGGGCGGCGGGCTGGTTGTTCTGGTTCGCCCTGGGTGCTGCGGTGCTGACCGCCCTGGTGTGGTCGATACTGGGGGCCCCCGATGCTGCTGTGGTGCGCACGATCACCGTATTAGTGATTGCCTGCCCCCATGCCCTGGGCCTAGCGATTCCTTTGGTAGTGTCCATTGCCACCGAACGCGCCGCCCGTGGCGGGGTATTGATCAAAGACCGCCTGGCGCTAGAGTCCATGCGCACCGTGGATGCGGTGCTTTTCGATAAAACCGGCACGCTGACCAAAGGCGAGCCCACCGTCACCGGGATCCACCCGGTCGGGGACCACACCGAAGATGACATCTTGGCGTTGGCTGCTGCTGCCGAAGCCGACAGCGAGCACCCCTTAGCCACCGCGATTGTTGGCGCTGCCCGGACCCGCGAACTCGACGTGCCTGCTGCCACCGATTTCTCCTCCTCGCCTGCCGTGGGGGTCAAAGCCACCGTCAACGAGACGGTCATCGAAGTCGGCGGCCCCTACCTGTTAGACCGGCATGGCCAAGCAGAATTATCCATCGCCCGGCAATGGCGCCAGGAGGGGGCCATCATCTTGCATGTGCTGGCCGACCGCCGGGTTATTGGTGCGCTGCGCTTAGCCGATGAAATCCGGCCCGAATCCCGTGACACCGTGGATGCCTTGCATGCCCACGGGGCCCAAGTCGTGATGATCACCGGAGACGCCCAAGCCGTAGCCGACACCGTGGCCCACGAGTTAGGCATTGACCGGGTCTTTGCCGGGGTCCGGCCCGAAGATAAAGCCGCCAAAGTCGCCGAACTCCAAGCCGAAGGCCGCAAAGTGGCCATGGTCGGTGATGGCGTCAACGACGCCCCGGCCCTAGCCCAGGCCGATGTCGGGATCGCCATTGGCGCTGGCACCGATGTGGCCATCGGCTCGGCCGGGGTCATTTTGGCCTCGTCCGATCCACGCTCAGTACTGTCAGTCTTTGAACTATCTCAGGCCAGCTACCGGAAAATGAAACAGAACCTGTGGTGGGCTGCCGGATACAATATCGCCGCCGTCCCCCTGGCCGCCGGGGTGCTGGCCCCCATCGGGTTTGTGCTCCCCATGAGCGTGGGGGCAATTTTGATGTCGGCCTCCACCGTGGTGGTGGCCCTCAATGCCCAGCTGCTACGCCGCTTGGATCTCACCCCCAAAGCAAGCACCACCAAAGCTCTGGCCCGGGCACCCGAAACCGTGGACGCCTAAGATCAGACACTGCTAGGACAACCCACCGGTGTGAAGCGCCCCAGGTTCTCTGCCGCTGTTATACGGGCTGTGGCTCACTGAGATTAACTGCGTAGTGAGCGCGTTCGTACTCTACCGGGGTGAGATTTCCCAGGGTCCCGTGGAGGCGGCGATTGTTCCACCAATCGACCCAGCCCGCGGTGGCGAACTCGACGTCTGCCAACTGCCGATAGGGCCCTTCATGGAAGACATCGGTACGAATGCACTCAGTCTTGAACAACCCAATGATGGACTCCATCAGGCTGTTGTCATAGGCATCACCGACCGTGCCGATCGAAGGGCGGATGCCTTCGATCTCTAGATGCTCGGTGAAACGCACTGACGTGTATTGGCCGTATTCAACCGGTGCTCGCAACAGTTGCCTGTTGGACTGAGCGTAGCTGATC
>NZ_JAVKGT010000059.1:0-4198 GCF_031432335.1 Nesterenkonia flava
AACCGGCTGTGGGTCACCGATCTGACCTTCGTGCCCACCTGGGCAGGTATCGCCTCGCCTCCGGCGAAGGCCGATGAAATGGGAGCCTCACCAACCCGCACAGGGTATGGGCGCCGTCTCTCTTCCCAGCGACGCATCTTATTCGATAGCCCGTCCACGGCGAGGTCGCTGCCATAAATCCGGAGCAAGAAAGCCGAGTATCCCTCTATCTCAGGAGGCCGGTGTCGCGTGCGGTGGCGACGGCGGCGGTGCGGGAGGAAACGTCGAGCTTGGTGTAGATGTGCACGAGGTGCGATTTCACGGTGGCGTCGCTGATGTGCAGTCGTGCAGCGATGTCGTTGTTCGTCGCACCGTCTGCGACGAGCCGCAGGACTTCGGTCTCGCGGGCGCTGAGGGTCGGTTGCGGGGAGCGCATACGGGCGAGCAGGCGGCCTGCAATCGCGGGGGCGAGGGCGGTCTCTCCTGCTGCGGCGGCGCGGATCGCGGCGATGAGCTCATCGGGCGGGGCGTCTTTGAGGAGGTAGCCGCTGGCCCCGGCTTCGACCGCGCCGAGGATATCGCTGTCGGTGTCGTAGTTCGTGAGCACCAGCACCGCCGGCGGCGCGGGGAGAGCGCGGATGCGACGGGTGGCGTCGGCTCCGGTCTGTTCCGTGCCGAACTGCAAATCCATCAGCACGACATCCGGTGCCAGCTCGACGGCGAGAGCGACGACGGCATCGGGGTTCGGTGCCTCACCGATCACGTCGAGGTCGGGGTCACCGACAAGCATGGCGCGGAGCCCGGCGCGGACGACGGGGTGGTCGTCGGCGAGCACGATCCGGATCATGATGCCGCCCCGCGTCGCGTCGGGAGCGGCAACCGTGCGGTGACCGTGGTGCCGTCGCCGGGTGCCGAGGTGATGGTGAGGGCGCCGTCAAGCTGTTCGACACGCTCGCGCATGGCTGACAGACCGAAGGAGTCGGCCTCGTGCGAGTCGGCGACCGCAGAGGACACGTCGAAGCCCTGCCCGTCGTCGCGTACGATCAATGACACGGCGTCGTCATCGCGAGCGAGCTCGACGGCGATCCGGGTGGCGTCCGCGTGACGGATCGCATTCGACAGCGCACCCTGGGCGATGCGCAGCAGCGCGGTCTGGATGCCCATCGGAAGATCGAGGTCTTCAGCGGTCACCTCGACGGGAAGCGAGGCGCGGTCGGATTGTTCCTGTCCGAGCCTGCGCAGAGCGGCGGTGAGGCCGTCGTCGAGTCGGGCAGGGGTGAGCTCGCGGATGATCTGCCTGGTGTCGGCGAGGCTCTCGGCCGCAGTCTCACGCGCGAGCTTCAGGTAGCCCGCGCCGGGCTCGGGAGTGTCGCGTTCGGCAGCGCGCAGCAGCATCTGAATCGAGGACAGGCCCTGAGCGACGGTGTCATGGATCTCACGAGCCAGGCGTGCCCGCTCCGCCAACGCACCCTGTTCGCGTTCGGTCTCCGCAAGCTGCTGCCGAGTGCGGATCAGCTCGGCAAGGAGCCGCTCGCGTTCCTCGGCTTCACGCCGCAGTGCGCGGTAGGCGAGTCCGATCAGGAGGGCGACGCCAGCGCCGACGAGGGGGCCGATAACCCCGCCGACGCTGAACCCGAGATGCAGGCCGACGGCGAGGATCGCGAACGCGGTCGTGACCACGATCGCCGCGACCCCGCCCGGGCCGGGCAGGACGTGGAGGTAGAGGAAGAACAGCGGGAAGACCAGGTACGCCCCCTCGGGGCTCAACCACGTCAGCACCGCCCACAACAGGGTCAGCGCGGCGACCCAGACGACCGCGAACCTGCGACCGGACGAACCTGCTGCGCGGCCGGAACGCGCTGCCCATGCGCCGGCGAGGTAGACCGCGACGAACGCCACCCCGACGACCAGTGTCCATGCCGCGACCGGGGAGAAGACGACGAATGCGCGCACGACCGCGAAGCCGGCAAGCCCGATCAGGAGGGCGTGCAGGCCGAAGCGGAGGCCGGTGAACACCTGGGCCAGGGTCGAGTGCGGCATGACAGCTCTAGCCTATGCGAGCCGCGTTTCCGGACCATCAACCGAAAGTTTGACCGTGAATCCCATGGTTTAGGCGATGCCCGACCACGCCCCTTGAAAGGAGGGTTGAAGAGTAGCTCGGGCAGAGTGTTCGAGCGGAAAGGCATCATCGTGTTCGTCGCGTGGAGAGAGCTGCGGTTCGCCCGCGGCCGGTTCCTGCTCATCGGGGCCGTTGTCGCCCTGATCACCCTGCTCGTCGGCTTCCTCTCAGGCCTTACCGGAGGACTTGCCTCCCAGAACATCTCCTCCGTATTGCACCTGCCCGGAGACCGTCTCGTGCTGCAGCAGCCCGAGAACAGTGACCCGAGTTTCGCGACGTCCTCTCTCGACGAGGACACCGTCACGGCTTGGGAGCAGGCCGACGGTGTCGAGTCGGTGACGCCGGTCGGGGTCGTTCAGTCGCGGGCTTCGTCCAGCGGTACCGACGACCCGACCGGGGTCGCCCTTTACGGGCTGCCGCAGGACGCTCCGGGTACCGGATCGAACTCCCTGTTCGAGCTCACCCCGGATTCCGATTCCGAGGTCGGCCTCTCCTCCGGCGCTGCCGACGACCTCGGTGTCGAGGTCGGTGACACGATCTCGATTACCGGCAACGACTTCACCGTTGCCACTATTGGCGAGGATCTCTGGTACAGCCACACCCCGGTCCTCGTCATGACCCCGGACGCGTGGAGCGAGGCCAGCAAGCTCGTCGGAGGCACCGGCGAGGCCACCGTGCTCGCCGTCACCGGCGACGCAGACTGGGAGGTCGTGGGTTCCGAAACGGACACGGTCGCGGAGACGCCACTGGCGAGTCTGACCGCTTTGGAGGCGTTCCAGTCCGAGATCGGGTCGCTCGGGCTGATGATCGTGATGCTCTTCGGGATCTCCGCGCTCGTTGTCGGTGCGTTCTTCACCGTTTGGACGATGCAACGCGCAGGCGACATCGCCGTGCTCAAGGCATTGGGGGCCACGACCGGGTCGCTCGTGCGTGACTCCCTCGGGCAAGCCCTCATCGTGCTCGCCGTCGGGATCGGGGTCGGCCTTGCGGCCGTGGTCGGGCTTGGCGCGCTCGCGGGTCAGGCGCTGCCGTTCGTCGTGAGCCCGCTGACCACTCTCGCCCCGGCCGTCGTGATGGCGGTGCTGGGCCTTGCCGGGGCAGCGTTCGCGCTGCGCTCCGTCACTAAAGCCGACCCCCTGACAGCCCTTGGGAGCAACCGATGATCGAACTGCAGAACGTCATCCTCACCTTCCCCGACGGGGAGAACCGCATCACCGCCGTCGATGACGTCACCCTCCGTGGAGACAACGGCACCGTCACCGGCATCACCGGCCCCTCCGGATCGGGCAAATCGAGCATCCTCGCCGTCGCCGCGACCCTGATCCGCCCCGACTCCGGCGGCGTCCTCATCGGGAACGAGTCGGACTTGATCGACACCGCCCAGCTCTCGAAGACCGAGGCCACCGAACTGCGCCGTGAGCGCGTCGGCATCGTCTTCCAGCAGTCGAACCTGCTTCCAGCGCTCACGGCTTGCGAGCAACTGCAGGTCATGGCCCGGCTCGGCGGTGGCACCAGCCGGAACAGGCGCGCGAGAATCGACGCACGTGTCGAGGAACTGCTCGACGTGGTCGGCCTCACCCCGCATGCTGACAAGCGCCCCCACCAGCTCTCCGGCGGGCAACGCCAACGGATCGCGATCGCCCGCGGGCTCGTCCACGAACCCGAGGTGCTGCTCGTCGATGAGCCGACCAGCGCTCTCGACCAGGAGCGCGGGGCAGACATTATGCGGCTCATTGCCGGCCTCACTCACGAACGCGACACCGCCACGCTGCTCGTCACCCACGACCTCGTGCATCGCGATGCCCTGGACGATCTCGTCACAGTCATCGACGGCCGCATCACCACCCCTGTCGCAGGGCAAGCGCTTACACGCTGAGCTGGGTCTGCTGCAGGCCTGGCGGCTGTGTGCCTCCCAGGGGGTGTTCTCGGTGATCAGCCGCTGGAAGAAAGCAGGGGCGCCCGGCCAGGGCCACCGGTCCACGACGATCTGGTGCACCGTCAGTTCAGAACCGTGAAGACCCTCAACGAGGTCTGGCTGACTGACATCGAGCGCCACGAGGCGCTTCTGGACCTTGCGGTGGTGAAAGGACACCGCTTCGC
>NZ_JAVKGT010000005.1:0-119599 GCF_031432335.1 Nesterenkonia flava
CTTTTCTATGAGGCACGGCCCCTGGCTACGCGGGGACTTTCTCTGAGTCTCGTCGGCCCCTTCCCCTCAAAGGGTCTTCGTCATAGGGTGAAGTATGGGTACCTGAATAAGAGTCCCATCGCAGCGGCGAGGGGCTTGTACGGTCTCTCCGCACCGCTGCGCAGCTACGGAGAGAAGGAGGACCCCATGACCATGCAGGTCACCTACACCGGCCGCGGCATCACCATCCCGGAGGGATTCCGGGACCACGTCGGAAGCAAACTGGAGAAGATCAGCCAGCTCGCCGACAGGGGCCAACGGCTGGAGGTCAAGGTCTCCAGTGAGAACTCGCATCGCAATGCCGCCGAGACCATCACCGTCGAGCTGACAGTCATCGGCCGCGGCAAGGTGGTCCGGGCTGAAGCTCAGGCTGAGGAGAAGTACGCAGCCTTCGAGATCGCTCTGAACAAAGTCACCGAGCGCTTGCGCCGGGCGCGCGATAAGAAGAAGACCCAGGCACGCACCAACGGTAACCCCCATGCGGTGCCGTCCGTGGGTCAGGCGCTCGCCGGTCTCACTCCCGCGGACCCGGATCGGCCCCTCTACGAACAGGTACTCGACGCCGCCGACGCTCACGACGCGCCGCCGGCCGAGGACGAATGGGCGGATCCCATCCGCATCCGGCGCAAGGTCTTCCCCGCCGAGCCGATGAGCGTCGACGCCGCTGTCGACGCGATGGAACTCGTGGGCCACGACTTCTACCTCTTCATCGACGCCGAGACCGGTCAGCCCTCAGCGGTCTACCGACGTCGCGGGTGGACCTACGGCGTCATCTCTCTGGACCCGGAGAAGAAGGCGGCAAGCGGTGAGACTGAAGAACGCTCTTACCGTCCCTCCAACGGCACGACGCTCTCGCACGTGAACGCCGCATAGCGTCCCAGAAGTCGCAACAGGCCCGGACGCCCCCGGAGAAAAACCCGCTTCACACCCAGGTCTTTCGAAGGGGGCGTCCGTAAGACGTACACTGACTCATGGTTCAGTGTGTCTAGATACCTATTGGAGAACCGGCTGTGCCTACTCTGCTCGAACGAATCCTCAAGACCGGGGACAAGAAGATCCTGAAACGACTGCGCGGCTATGCCGACGCCGTCAATGTCCTTGAGGACGAGTTCAAGGAGCTCAGCGACGCGGAACTCCGCGCCGAGACCGAGCGTTTCAAGGAACGGCTCGACGACGGGGAGTCCCTGGACTCTCTGCTTCCCGAGGCCTTCGCCGCCGTCCGTGAGGCCGCGGGCCGGACCCTGGGGCAGCGCCACTACGATGTCCAGCTCATGGGCGGGGCGGCCCTGCACCTGGGCAATATCGCCGAGATGGGCACCGGTGAGGGCAAGACCCTGGTGGCGACGGCTCCGGCCTACCTCAACGCGCTGACCGGCAAGGGCGTCCACGTCATCACGGTCAATGACTATCTGGCCAAGTACCAGTCCGATCTGATGGGACGCGTCTACCGGTTCCTGGGGCTGAGTGTCGGCACCATCACCAATGACATGCGGCCTGCCGCCCGTCGCGAGGCCTACGCCGCAGACATCACCTACGGCACCAACAATGAGTTCGGCTTCGACTTCCTGCGCGACAACATGGCGCAGTCGCTGGACGACCTCGTCCAGCGCGAGCACCACTACGCGATCATCGATGAGATTGACTCCATCCTCATCGATGAGGCCCGCACCCCGCTGATCATCTCCGGGCAGGCCTCCGGTGACATCTCCCGGTGGTACTCGGACTTCGCCAAGCTGGTCACCCAGCTCAAGCGCGATGAGGACTACGAGGTCGACGAGAAGAAGCGGACCGTCGGCGTCCTTGAGTCGGGAATCGACAAGGTCGAGGATTACCTGGGCATTGAGAACCTCTACGAGACCCAGAACACCACCCTGATTCAGTACCTGAACAATGCGATCCGGGCCAAGGAGCTCTACAAGCGCGACACCGACTATGTGGTGGTGAAGAACGAAGTCCACATCGTCGACGAACACACCGGCCGCATCCTCAAGGGCCGCCGCTACAACGAGGGGCTCCACCAGGCCATCGAGGCCAAGGAGAACGTCCGGATCAAGCCCGAGAACCAGACCCGGGCCACTGTAACCCTGCAGAACTACTTCCGCGGCTACGAGAAGATTTCCGGCATGACCGGCACCGCCGAAACCGAGGCGGCGGAGTTCATGTCCACCTACAAGCTCGGTGTGGTGCCCATTCCGCCAAACCGGCCGCGTCAGCGCATCGACCACAACGACCTGGTCTATAAGAACGAAGTCGTGAAGTTTGACGCCGTTCTGAAGGACATCGTCGCTCGCCACAAGAAGGGCCAGCCCATCCTGGTGGGCACCGAGTCGGTCGAGAAGTCTGAATACCTCTCCAAGTTGCTGGCCAAGGAGGGCATCCGCCACGAAGTCCTCAACGCGAAGAACCACGAGCGTGAGGCTGCGATCGTGGCCCAGGCCGGCCGCAAGGGCGCTGTCACGGTGGCCACGAATATGGCCGGACGCGGCACCGACATCATGCTCGGCGGCAATGCCGAGTTCAACGCCGTCCATGAGATGGAGAAGCTCGGGCTGGATCCCAAGGAGGACGCCGAGGAGTACGAGGCCAAGTGGCCTGAGGTCTTCGCCCGCGCCAAGGAGGAGGCTGAGGCTGAGGGCAAGGAGGTCCGTGAGCTCGGCGGCCTCTACGTGCTGGGCACCGAGCGCCACCAGTCCCGCCGCATCGACAACCAGCTGCGCGGTCGTGCCGGACGCCAGGGCGACCCCGGTGAGTCCCGCTTCTACATCTCCCTGACCGATGACCTCATGCGGCTGTTCAACCAGGCCGCTGCTCAGCGGATCATGAATTCCCCGGCCATGGCTGACGAGATTCCCGTCGAGCACAAGCTGGTCTCCTCGGCGATCGCCAACGCTCAGCAGCAGCGTGAGTCCCAGAACACCGAGACCCGCAAGAACGTGCTGAAGTACGACGACGTCATGAACCGTCAGCGTGAGGCCATCTACTCCGACCGCCGGCGCATTCTCGAGGGCGACGATGTGCACGGTAAGGTGCAGCACTTCATTGAGGACGCTGTGTCCCTGATGATCGACGAGAAAACCACCGCCTCTTCGCCTGAGGACTGGGACCTGGAAGGTCTGTGGGAGGAGCTCAAGGGGCTCTACCCCATCACGCTGGAGATCGAGGATCTTGTGGAGGAGGCCGGCGGGCTGGATCAGCTCTCCGTCAAACTGCTCAAGCGCGAGCTCGTCTCCGATGCGAAGATTGCCTACGAGAAGAAGGAAGAGGAGATCGGGGCGGAGGCTCTGCGGCAGCTTGAGCGCCGCGTGCTGCTGTCAGTGATTGATGACAAGTGGCAGGAGCACCTCTACGAGATGGACTACCTGAAGTCGGGAATCGGTCTGCGCTCGATGGCGCAGCGCGATCCGCTGGTGGAGTACCAGCGCGAGGGCTACCTGCTCTTCCAGACCATGGCTGACGGCATTCGCGAGGACTCCGTGCGGCTGCTCTTCAAGGCCGAGGTGCAGTCTGTGGTGCCGGAGGAGGAGAAGACCTCCCTGCCCGGCGTCAAGGACGGGCGCGTGGCGGTTTCGGGCAAGCAGGTCAAGGTTCCCGGACTGAAGGATTCCCAGGGCTCGAGCCCCGCGGCCACTAACTGATCAGCCCAGTTCTAGGGCAACAACCTGCCAGCGCCGCCTGTGCGCCTGCAGCCGCAGCGCACAGGCCCGGGTGCGGTGGCCGTCGGTGAAGATCACCGCCACCTCCCAGACACCCCGGGCGACGTTGTCTGCCCGCATGCTGCGGACCTCCGCCGGACGAGGCGAGGTCCGCAGTGCCGTTCCCCGCGAATGCTGCACATGCCGGTTACGGGCTATTAGCTCCGCTCGCACCCGCAACCGTTGATGGACATCGAAATGAAGCCAACGTGCCATCTGGTGAACCGGGCGCAGACCTGCCAGTGACTCCACCGCAGCGACGCAGACAATCCGTGAGATCGCCAGAATCTGTCGATGCTCTTCGCGGGAGGTTGCTAACGCGGTCGGCCGTGTCCCATCTCCGTCCTGGGGCGCTGTCGCGCTGAAGTCTGAGCGGGGACGGTCAGGCGCCGCGAGGCGCCGAGCCTCGGCCTCGCGCTGAAGGGTGAACTGGGCGGGTCTGCGTGCCGGTGATGCGACAGTAGCGGTCATGGGTTCTGTCCTTCCGTGATGTCTCGGGGTTAAGGGGCGAGCAGAGCTGGCTGTCTTCACAGGTCACCGTCTCGAGGAGAGGGCGCGTGAAGAAGAGTGCCGGGTTTGAGCAGGGCAGGATCGTCTCCGATGCGCGTCCTGTTGGCCTCCCACCAGCGCGGCCATTCCGCGGCAATTTCCCAGTCGTCGGCGTCAGGCCCCAAGTGATCGGCAGCAATGTCCCACAACGAGTCGCCCGGTCGCACCGTCACGCCGGGGCGGAGGTCATGGGCTTCCCGCTCGGGTGGGCGCAGCCGTGGCGACTCCGCCGGCGGGGGAGTAGGCAGGAACAGGACGCTGCGTGGCTGCTCGGGGCGGGTCTCGTGGGGAGGGCCTGCTGGTCGCCGGGAAGATTCTGTGTGCGGCGCGGGATCGGTGCGGGAGTTCGCGTGATCGATGGTGGGAGGAAGCGCCTGGGCCGCGGCGGGGGCCAGACCGGTCAGTCCCAGTCCCAAGCTCAGCTGAAGTCCCAGGGCTCCTGCTGCCAGCCGGCGCATCGCCTCGGGCGCCATGCGCCGCAGGGCTGTGATCAGCGCCGGTGAGACCTGCACCCGGGAGCTCCTGATGGCCAGTGCCCACAGCAGAGTGCTCAGCAGCCCCAGAAGGGCATACACCGTCAGGCCGATGCCGCACAGGGCCGCGAGCAGCCCCAGGAGGGCGGCATAGGCAGCGGGATCGTTGTGCATCAGGCGCTGCACGCTCTGCAGCAGGGCCGGAAGTGCCCCGGACGTCAGAGATCCGTTGCCTTCCGAAAGGCCGGCGGGGATGAGCGTGGCCCGGACGCACAGCAGCAGCGCCGGGCCTGCTAGGACGAGGGTGAGGCTCACCGCGAGATCACGCAGCATGTCGATTCCGTTCGTTGCCGTTTGATGCTGTTTGATGGCTTCAGAGCATACACAGTGTGAAGTGCTGTGGGAAGAGGTCACGAGAACCGAGCGCTCTGCTGGCATACTGGGCCCATGTCGAGCGCGCGGTGGGAGCACCTCTTCTCGGACTTCGAGGCGCAGTGGGCTGAGGAAAAAATCCAAGCCCTGGAGGCCGAGGCGGTGCAGATGCTGGAGCTTGAACGATCCCGGCACGTGCTGGCTGATCGACTGCGAGCCCACCGAGGGCGTTGCGTACGCCTGCGCGTGCAGGCTGATCTGCGCCTCGAGCTTCAGCTGGTGGGCGTGGGTTCGGACTGGTGCGCTGGTGTGGCGGCAGGAGCCGGTTATGTAGTGCCCCTGCGGAGCCTTCTCACCGCGGAAGGTCTTGGTCCAGGGGTGCGGGAGGAGTCTTCTGCGGCACAGCGCCGCCTCGGGCTCCCTTCGGTGCTGCGGATGCTAGCCGAGGCGGCAGAGCCCGTGGTTCTTCTGGGCGCTGAGGACGAGCTGGGCCGGGGGAGAATCCTCACAGTGGGGCAGGATCATCTTGACCTTCGCAGTGGCTCCGGGGGTACGGTCAGCGTCCCCCTGTCAGGGATATGTGCCGTGCGCGGCAGTGCGGACTTCGCCCTCTGAGGCGTCAGCGCGGCTCGGAGGTCGCCTGCGGGGCTGAGCGCTCAGCCCGGGCTGCCCGCTGGGCTGCGTACTGACGCTCGATGTACTCGTCGAGCTTGGCTTCCTCGACCCGCCACTGGCCACGCCCACCGATCTGAATGCCCTCAAGCTCTCCGGATTTGATGAGCGCGCGGGTCTGCGACATAGAGATGCTCAGAGCCTCGGCCACATCGGGGAGGGTGAGGAACTTACGCATGACATCTCCTTGAGGGGACAGTCGTGTCAAAAGGTCGCGTTTGATGTCGATCGTTTCCATTGTGGCATCGCCGGGTGAGTGGGCCAAGCTCCGTTCTCCACAGGACCCAGAGGTTCTTCCCAGCCGGTGGGCCTTCTACTACTGTGACTCTCACGGAGGACACGTGGGAGTGGAGTCATGTCAACGAGGACATCCATGCGCCGGAACGGGAGCCCGGCCGAGAGGAACAGTGCTGGTGGACCGGCTGAATCAGAGGCGGACCAGACGGCCGTGCGCCTGCGCCGTCCGTCTTGGAGGGACCCGCGGCTGCTGCTAGGCCTGCTGATCACCGCGGTATCAGTGGCCGGGGTCGTGGCGTTGGTTTCCGCACAAGACCGTACGATCCCGGTCTATGCTGCCGACCGCGCCCTCTCGGTGGGGGACCCGCTCACTGATCAGGACCTTCGTGTCGTCCACATTCGCTACCAGGACGGCGCCTCGCACTACCTCTCCGCAGAGGAGGGTCTGCCCGAGGACGTGGAGGTCGTCACATTCATCGGCGAGGGTGAGCTGCTTCCGCGGCGTGCGGTGGCTTCCGCCGACGCCTCGGGCCGGCAGGCCGTCACGGTACAGGTTGATCATCCTCTGGCGGGGGCGGTGAAACCCGGTCGCCTCGTCGACGTCTGGGCCACCTCTGCCGCGGTGCTTGACGAGGAGTCGCCTGAGGTCCGGCGTGCCGCTGAGCGTGCCGAAGTCATCGATATCCGTGAAGACACCTCGGCGTTCGGAGCCGCTCACGCGGTCACAGTCGAAATGCTGGTGGAGCCGGCGGAGATCCCTGATCTTCTGGCCACCATGGGTTCAGGTGCTGCACTGTCTGTGCTGCCGGCCGGGGCGGAGCTGCCCTCTTCCGAACCCACCCAGGATGCCGCTCCCTCGGCTGCGCCATGAGCATGCACTACTGCTCCGTCGTCACCACGGGTCAGCTCGCTCGGGACCACGTGGCGGCGCTGGAGAGTCTGCACAGTCGCGTCACCGTGGATCGCCGCTGCGAGGACCTGGCGGAGTTGGTTGCTGTGGCGGCGGCGATCCGGGCCGACGCGGCGCTCATCGTCGGCGGTACGGAGGCGCTCGCTGACACCCTGCTCTCTGAGCTGCGCGGCCGAGGCACCCATGTGGTCATCGTGTCTGATGTCGCCGCGGAGCGGGCACGGCTGAGCCGACTGGGGGCAGTCTGCTTCGACGACGACGTCGATCCCGCCCGGCTCGCCCGTGCGCTGGAGGAGGGACGGGACATCCCCGGCCCTCCGATGGTCGCCGAAGGTGTGGAATTGTCCTCCTTTCCCTCGCCGGTGGTCCAGGACTGGCCGAGTACACCGACCGCCGAGGCGTCGGCCCCGGAGGCTTATGTCATCTCCGGCACCGATTCGGCACCCCCGCAGGGCCCGGAGGACATCACTGAGGCTGAGACCTCCGGTGAGTCCGTGCCCTTGCAGGGCTTGACCTGCGTGTGGGGGTCTCACGGCAGTCCCGGGCGCACCACCGTAGCCGTGAACCTCGCGGCCGAGCTGGCACTCTCCGGAGCGCGGGTGCTGCTGATCGACGCCGACACCACCGCTGCGGCAGTGGCCGTCCATCTGGGGTTGCTGGATGAGACGGCCGGACTGGCGCAGGCATGCCGTTTCGCCGAGATGGGAACGCTGGACCATGCGGCTTTGGCGAGAAGCGCCATCACGGTGGAGACCGCAGGAGCCGCCTGGGACGTGCTGACCGGCCTGCCCCGAGCCGACCGCTGGGCCCAGCTGCGCCCGCGAGGCATAGAGCGAGTCCTGAAGCTGGCAGCCATACACTACGATTGCGTCCTCATCGACGTCGCCGCCAGTATCGAGTCGGAGGAGACGGGGTTCGACGTCCTCGCCCCGCAGCGACACGGCGCGACGCTGAGCGCCCTGCGCAGCGCTGACCGGACGCTGACGGTCGGAGCGGCGGACCCGGTGAGCTTCTCACGCCTGGTCAAAGCTCTGGAGGAGCACCGCGAGCGGCTCCCCGATGCGGTGACCCCGGAGTTGATCATCAATCAGGTGCGCCGCACCGTCGTGGGACGATCTCCCCGCGATCAGCTGCGGCAGGCATGGGAGCAGCTGCAGGGCCGCGGACGGATCGGGCACTTCCTGTCGTGGGATCAGGCCGCATGCGATACCGCGCTCCTGAAGGGACAGGTCCTTGCCGAAGCGGCTCCGCAATCGGTCCTTCGCCGTGAGATCGCGCAGCTTGCCGGGATCGTCATCCCCTCCCGGCGGCGGAGGCTGGCGTCCGGCGGGAGAACAGGCCGACGCAGCCGGCGCATCAGCGGTGAGCGTGCTAGTCCCCGCACTGAGGGAAAGATAGGCTGAAGCATGACCAGGTCGGAAAGTTCCGGCCGTCGGCGACTGCGATTCGGAGAGTGACACACGTGACCGCTGAGACTCTGCTGTGGACCGTTCGGGACGCTGATTCCGTGGACCGGCTCGCTGAGTCCTATTACGCGCACATCGCCCACGAAGACCTCTGGCAAGTGGGTCGGGACCACCAGCTCGACCGGGTCCAGCAGCACGCCCAGCTGGCCAGGAGTCGCTCCCAGGGCGAGCCGGCCGTGTCCGTCGTGACGGTCGGGCATCGCAGCATCGTCGAGGTCGTCACCGATGACATGCCCTACCTGGTCGACTCGGTCACCGCAGAGATCACCCGCTGCGGGCACGCGATCTCCCTGGTGGTGCACCCGATCTTCCTGACCTCCAGGGACCCGCAGAGCTATGAGCTCAAAGAGGTGAAGGAGCTGCCCACCGAGACCCGGGCGCTTTCCTCCGGCGACACCCAGACCCTGCCCTCGCTGGCTGCGCTGATCAGCGACTCTGACCGGACCCAGATCGAATCCTGGATCGCGGTGGAGCTGGACCGCGTCATCACCGAGGAGCAGGCCAGCACACTAGCGGAGGGAATCCGCAGCATCCTCGTCGACGTCGAGGCCAGCAACCGTGACCAGGCCGCGATGATCGAGCAGGTCCGCACCGCCGCCGCCGGTCTGCGCCGGACCACCGGGCTGCCGGAGATCAATGAATCCTCCGAGCTGCTGGAATGGATGGGCGAGGGCAACTTCCTCTTCCTGGGATCCAGGGACTACGAGATCACCGACGACGACGGCGCCTCCCACCTGGAACCGGTGCCCGGCACCGGGCTGGGCATTCTTTCGGACGTGAACGGCGTCCCTGTACCCAAGCGCGCCTCAGAGCTCTCTGACCCGAGCCGAGAGCGGGCGCGCGGGCTTAAGCCCCTGGTCATCACCAAAGCCGACTCCCGCTCGACCGTTCGGCGGCGGACCTACATGGACTACGTCGCGGTCAAGACGTTCTCGGAGGACGGCACCGTCACCGGTGAGCGACGCTTCCTGGGACTCTTCAGCGAGCGCGCCTACACCCAGTCGATCTCCACCATCCCGCTGCTTCGGGCCCGCTCCAAGCAGCTGCTGGCGCGTTCGGGTTTCACCGCCGACTCGCACTCCGGCAACGACCTCCTCCAGATCCTGGAGACCTACCCGCGCAATGAGCTGCTGCAGATGGACATCGAGGAGATCGAAGCCGTCACCTGGCAGATCCTGCAGCTGCAGGAACGCCGTCGCGTCAAGCTCTTCCTGCGGGAGGACCACTACGGGCGCTTCATGACCGCGCTGGTCTATCTCCCGCGTGACCGCTACAACACCGCCGTACGTCGCCGGGTGGAGTCCGAGTTGCTGACCCATATCGACGCTGAATCCATCGACTTCACCGTGCGGTTGTCGGATTCCGTTCTGGCCAGGGTGTTCTTCCGCATGCGGCTCAAGGAGGACGCCGGCGAGCCCTCCATCGCTGAGGATGAGCTGGAGGCCCGACTCACCCGAGCCATCCGCTCCTGGGGCGAGGGCATCGCCCAAGAGGCCGCGGAGCGGTATTCCACCGGTCATGCCGACCACATCGCCCGCCGGTGGGGAGAGGCCTTCCCCGATGACTACCGGGTCCTCTACGAGGTGCCCGACGCCCTTCACGACGCCGCTGAGTTCGAAACTCTGGAGGCGGTGCCCGAGGCCGGTCCGCGCCTGTACTTCTACCCGCCGCGCGGAGGGGAGGATGCCGCGCATATGCGCCTGAAGCTCTACCTCACTGAGCCCAAGACGCTGACCGATACGCTCCCGATCATCGACGACTTCGGACTCACCGTTCTGGATGAGCGCTCCTATGCCATCCGTGCTGCAGACGGAGCCACTTTCCACCTCTACGACCTCGGCCTGTGCTACCCCTCTGACGTTGACCCGCACACCACGATCGACCTCCTGAAGGAGGCGTATTTGGATGTGCTCACCGGGCGCAGCGAGGCCGATGTCTTCTCGCGACTGGTCCTTCGCCTTCGGCTCTCCAGCCGGAAGGTCACCGTGCTGCGCGCCTATGCCAAGTACATGCGCCAGCTGGGCAGCTCCCACTCCTATGACTTCCTCGCCGAGGCGCTGCTGTCCAACCCCGCGGTGGCCAGCGGACTGGTCGACTACTTCACCGCGAAGTTCTCTCCGGAGATCGAGCAGGGACGCGAGGAGTCCATGCGGGCCTGCCGTACGCGGGTGACCGAGGCCCTGGAAGACGTCTCCACGCTCGACGCCGACCGCGTGCTCTCCACGCTGCTGAACCTCATCGATGCCACCGACCGCACCAACCTCTACCAGGGACGGGAGTGGGTTTCCTTCAAGCTGCGACCGGCGAGTATCGACGCAGCTCCGCAGCCGCGTCCGGCACATGAGATCTGGGTCTACTCCCCGGCCGTGGAGGGGACCCATCTGCGGTTCGACGCGATTGCCCGCGGCGGTCTGCGCTGGTCGGACCGGCAGGAGGACTTCCGCACCGAGGTGCTAGGACTGGTGAAGGCGCAGATGGCCAAGAACGCGGTCATCGTGCCCTCCGGTGCCAAGGGCGGGTTCTTCGCCAAGCAGCTCCCCAACCCCCGTGAGGACCGCGGCGCCTGGTTTGAGGCAGGCCGCGAGGCGTACAAGATCTTCATCCGCGCGCTTCTGGATGTCACGGATAACCAGATCGAGGGCGAGGAGGGCATCGAGATCATCCCACCCGAGGATGTGGTGCGCCACGACGGCGACGACGCCTACCTCGTGGTCGCTGCGGACAAGGGCACCGCAACGTTCTCGGACACCGCCAACGCCATCAGCAAGGAGTACGGCCACTGGCTGGGCGACGCCTTCGCCTCCGGAGGATCGGTCGGCTACGACCACAAGGCCATGGGCATCACCGCTCGCGGCGCCTGGGAGTCGGTGAAATCCCATTTCGCCGAGATGGGGCAGGACACCCAGAGCGAGGACTTTACCGTGGTCGGGATCGGGGACATGGGCGGAGACGTCTTCGGCAACGGGATGCTGCTCTCCGAGCACATCCGGCTGGTGGCGGCATTCAACCACCTGCACATCTTCATCGATCCCGACCCCGACGCCGCGGCCTCCTTCGCCGAGCGGCAGCGACTCTTCACCGCCGAGCGTTCCGGCTGGGACGCCTACGACCCCGAGCTGATCTCGGAGGGAGGCGGGGTCTTCCCCCGTAGCGCGCGCAGCATCGAGATCACGCCCCAGATGCGTGAGCGCTTCGACCTGCCCGCCGAGGTGGAGCAGCTGACTCCGCCCGAGCTCATCCGGGCCCTGCTGAAGTCCCCGGTGGACCTGCTCTACAACGGCGGCATCGGCACCTATGTCAAGGCGGCACATGAGACGCACGAGGAGGTCGGAGACCGCGCCAACAACGGCATCCGGATCAACGGCACAGAGGTGCGTGCCCGCGTGATCGGCGAGGGCGGAAACCTCGGACTCACCCAGGCCGGGCGTATCGAGGCCGCTCAGCACGGCGTGCGGCTGAACACCGACGCGATCGACAACTCCGCCGGTGTGGACTGCTCCGATCACGAGGTCAATATCAAGATTCTGCTGGACCGGCTCATCTCCTCCGGCCACCTCGCGGAGAACGACCGGACTGACCTGCTGAAAGAAATGACCGAGGAGGTCGCCGAACTGGTCCTGCAGACCAATCGAGATCAGAACGTCCTGCTGCTGGCCGACCGGCAGCGGCTGAACCAGTGGTCTCCCAGCTTCGGGCGCCTCATTGATTGGCTCGAAGACACCGCGGGCTTGGATCGTCGGCTTGAGGTGCTGCCTACCGGAGAGCAGATTGCGCAGCGGACCCAGGAGGGCGTCGCCCCGCTGACCTCACCGGAACTGTCTGTGCTCGCGGCCTACTCCAAGATTCAGCTCAAGGGCGCGTTGGCCGCCTCCGAGCTACCCTCAGACGAGTGGTTCTCACAGGTCCTGGAAGAATACTTCCCCTCGCGAATCACCCGGGACTACAGCGCTGAGCTGCACCGGCACCCCCTGGCGCACCAGATCATCGCCACGGTGCTGGCCAACGACACCATCAACATGGGCGGAGCCACCTTCGTCTTCCGCACCATGGAGGAGACCTTCGCCTCCGAGGATCAGGTGGTGCGAGCCTTCGTCGTGGCCCGAGAGGTCTTCCGCCTGGATGAGTTCGACGCCGCCATGAGGGCTCTTCCTGTGAGTTTCCCGCGGGAGAAGTGGGCCGCCATGTACGTCGATATGCGACGGCTGCTGGACCGCGCGGTGCGGTGGTTGCTGCAGCAGGATCACCCAGGGGAGACCATCGCTGAGGAGATTCAGCGCTACCGCTCCCACATCGATCCGCTCTACCGCGACCTCGAGCCTTACCTGCAGGGCGAGAACAGCCAAGCTGTGGCCCAGCGGCGGGCCGAGCTGGCCGAGCACGGTCTGCCCCAGGAGCTCTCCGACTGGTACTCCCAGCTCTTCGAAAGCTTCTCCCTGCTTGATGTGGCCTCTCTGGCCGAGGAACTGCGGGAGGACTCCGAGGAGATCGCCGGGGTCTACTACGCCGTCTACGCAGACTTCGGCGTGGACACGCTGCTGGAGCGCATCGCTGCGCTTCCGCGGCGTGACAAGTGGCAGGCTCTGGCCCGCGGCGCCCAGCGCGAAGAGCTCTACGCCGCGGCCAAAGAGATCACCGAGTCCGTGCTGCGCACCACCGAACCGGCACCCGCCCATGAGCGCCTGCAGGCATGGAAGGACGCCCATGCGCAGCGACTGGATCGCAGTCGCCGTCTCTTCGAGGAGCTCGCGGCCAAGGGCGGCGACGACATCGCCTCGCTGACGGTGCTCCTGCGCCAGCTGCGCGGACTCATCAGCGCCTAAACGATCGGCAAGGGGAGCATCACCTACATGGCTGTCTTCAGTGATCGTCTCGACGCCCATCCGCACCTGAGCCGGGGCGATGTGGAGTGGCTGCACGCCCTGGTGGGGGATTGGCAGATGCTCTCGGACTTAGCCTTCTCCGACCTGGTGCTGTGGTTCCCCCACACGGTGGAGGGCTTCGTCAGTGCTGAGGCCCGCTCCTATGTGGCGCTGGCTCAAGCCCGTCCCTCCACCACACAGACGCTTATTCACCGCGACGTCGTCGGGGACAGGATCCGGGCGGATCTGAAGCCCATGGTGGAGCGGGCGTGGGTCTCCAAAGTTGAGACGAACTCCTCCGACCAGGGGCAGCCGTCTCCGGCGAAGATGCGGGTCACCGCCATTCCCCTCACCCGCCGGGGACGAACCGTTGCGGTAATCACCCTGCATTTCTCCGTGGCAGCGCTGCGGACGCCTTCACGCCTGGAGCTGACCTACCGGCGCTGCGCACAAGACCTGCTGGTCATGGCTTCGAAGGGCCTCTGGCCCGATGCTTCCCAGGAGTTCACCGGCTATTCCGGAGCTCCACGCATCGGTGACGGCCTGCTTCGGCTGGACCTGGAGGGCAAGATCACCTTCGCCAGTCCCAATGCGGTCTCTGCTTTGTCGCGGCTCGGGGTCGCCGACACCTTGGAAGGCCGCTCGCTGGCCGGAATCGGTGCCGAGCTGCAGCGAGCCACTGGTGTGGTGGTCGACGAGTCCCAGCCCCTCATGCTCACCGGACGGCGTGCCATGCGAGCCGAGCTGGAGGCGCATGGCGCAGCGGTGACGCTGCGCTCGATCCCGCTCTACCGCAACGGGGAGCGCTTCGCTGCGCTTGTGCTGTGCCGTGACGTCACGGAGCTGCGACGGCGTGAGAAGCAGCTCATGAGCAAGGACGCCACCATCAAGGAGATTCACCACCGGGTGAAGAACAATCTCCAGACGGTCTCGGCGCTGCTGAGGATGCAGAGTCGGCGTATGGACTCCGAGGAAGGCCGGGAAGGGCTCCGCCGGGCCATGCGGCGTGTGGAGACCATCGCGATGGTTCACGACTCGCTCTCACAGGGCCTGGAGGAGACCGTCGACGTCGACGAGCTGATGCGTCGTCAGCTGCGGCTGGCTGCGGAGATGGCGCAGTCTGATCGCAGGATCATCACCGAGCTCCACGGCAGCTTCGGCCAACTGCCTCCGGACATGGTCACGCCGCTGGCGCTGGTGATCACGGAGATCGTGGCCAATGCGGTCGAACACGGTTTCAGCGAAGACCCTGAGCACCGCCAGCTCACGGTCATCATGACCGTGCACCGCCACACCGACGCCGCGGGACGTCAGCGCCTGGATGTGGAGCTCACCGACGACGGCGTGGGCCTTCCGGAGGGGGACTGGGAGCCGGGGCTGGGTCTGCAGATCGTCAAGACTCTCGTCCGAGGGGAACTCTCCGGGTCCATCGAATGGCAGCCCGGGGACGCCGAGGCGGAACGCGTCGGCACACGAGTGGTGCTGCGCGCCCCCATCCTGAGTTAGGCGTGCCCGTGCGCTTTATCCCGAGGTCGTCGACTCCCAGGATCGCTCAGTCCACGGGCGGATACGAGAAGGTCCCGGCGGCGAACCGTGAGGCTCACCACCGGGACCCGGGGAAGTGTCTAGTGTGCGCCAGTCTCAGCTGGCGCGGCGAGCGCGTGCGGCACGCCGCTTCAGGGCGCGTCGCTCGTCCTCACTCATGCCGCCCCAGACGCCGGCATCCTGGCCGGTGTCGAGTGCCCACTGCAGGCAGGTGTCCATCACGGGGCACCGCCGGCAGACGCTCTTTGCTTCTTCGATCTGCAGCAGGGCGGGTCCGGTGTTGCCGACGGGGAAGAACAGCTCCGGATCCTTGTCCAAACATGCTGCTCGGCTGCGCCAATCCATTGCGGATCACTACTCCTTGGTGCCGCGGCGGCAGGGACCGCCAAGGCTGCTGTCTTGGGTGTATGTCGGGGAGGCTACCGAGAAATACCGGTGCGGGTGCTGCTCAGCGTCTTAGCGTGCTGCGGCCCGTCAACGGTGCCGGGAAGGACTGCTGAGAAAGGGAGTGCGCCATGCCCAACTGGTTACGCATTCAAGGCTGACATGTTAACGCTAGGCAAACAAGACCTATCACCGCAGAAATAACGACTTCACCGTGTGGGATTCATCACATGGGCTGGCGGACGCATCGCGCTCATTCGCCCGGACCGAAGACGCAGTCCATCTCCTGGACCGCCAGCGCCTCGGCCGCCCGCAGGTAGTGCTCCTGCTGGGCAAGCGTGCGCGCCCCCGGCAGAAGCGAGAGGACGACGCCGGCACTGCGTGCTCCCAGATCCTCCGCCTCATGCTCCTGGACCAGCAGGTCCCAGAGAGTGCGGGCAAAGTGCGGTACCGGAGCATAGCCTGCCGCATCGAAGCTGGGCAGCAGGCACAGGTGCGCCATCATCACGGCGGCGTCGTCGGCCGCGTAGCCCGGCCCTACGGTGTCGGCGTCGATCAGCGCCGTCACCTCAGAAGCATCGGCGGCCAGAAACAGATTGGCGGGATGAAAGTCGCCGTGCACGGGAACCACCGGCCCGGGCTCCGGCCTTAGGTGCGCTCGAATGCTGGCGAGTAAGTCCATGAGGCGCTCACGCGGAGCCCCCGACGCCGCAGCAGGTCCGATGAAGGTGCCCAGCCGCTGAGCGACGGGAGTTCGGGGACGCAACTGCAGAGCGCGCCTGCTCAAACCACCCGTGGCGCCGGGAATCAGGGAGGCATCCAGCGGAGCGGCCTGCGGCGGCCGCGAGGGCAGATACAGATGCTCTGCCAGGGCAGCCCCCTCGGCGGCGC
Source organism: Nesterenkonia flava (assembly GCF_031432335.1). Taxonomy (NCBI): domain Bacteria; kingdom Bacillati; phylum Actinomycetota; class Actinomycetes; order Micrococcales; family Micrococcaceae; genus Nesterenkonia; species Nesterenkonia flava. Next base: position 16,090 of record NZ_JAVKGT010000005.1, read on the forward strand.
GCAGCGCGATGATGCCATCCCCCAGGTCGGTGAATGCGGGCGTGAGGGGAGAAGCCCGGTAGCGATCCAGCAGTTCGGCGACCTTGGCGGGCCTGACAACCTTGAGGAAGAGATGCTCCCGCGGTGCCGGCTGCCCTGCACCGGAGGGTTCCAGGACGAGATCCACCCGGTAGACGGCTCGCCGAAGCGGGCTCAGCACCCGCAGATCGGTGCTGGCGACCTGCCATCCACGGGCGTGGAGGTCTTGTGGGGTCGCTGCTGTCGAGCCGCGGGTCAGAAGTCCCGAGGCCGCCAGTCGCTCGCCGAGAACTGCGGGGTCTTCAGCGATCCGCAGTCCGGGAAGGTGGGGATCGGCGGGATGGGCCCACAGGTGCAGGGTTCCCACGGAGGACTCGCAGCGGACCGCGCCCAGGGCCTGCCGGTCCGTATCGCTGAGCTGGGCCGTCGAGGCGATCAGGCGCAGCGTGTGGCCGTCAGCCTCTACGAGGTACTTCGCCGAAGTCTCCGCTCCGGGGCGCGTGTAGACGCGCTCCAGCTGCCAGGCATCCAGAGGAAGCCCGGCGGAGGCGAGCGCCGGTTGGAGCACCCAGCCGGCGTCGTCGCTGCGAAGAAACTCCTCGACGGCGAAATTCATAGCTCTATCCTGTCACCGCGGTCTCCAGGGCGGGGGTCACCAGTCTGGCAGCACCCCGCGAACGCCCGCTGCAGCCTGCATCGCGGGTGGCTGGAGGGCGCGATGAGAAAACTCTCACGGATTTTCGGCACATTGGTCCTGTCACCAGTGAGAAACTTGTGCGGTGACTTCTGCGCCCAAGACCACGAGTGCCCGCCGTCGATGGCCGTGGCGGACCATCACGGTGCGTGCCCGCATCCTGGCCGCCGTCGTGGGTCTCGCCGCACTGGCGCTGGTGGTCTCCGGCTACACGGCCTTATGGCTGCAGCAGCTTCGGGTCGAGGCTCGGGTCGACGCCGAGCTCAGCGCTGACGCCGAAGAGTTCCGCCAGCTGCATGAGGTGGGGGTGGATCCCACCACCGGAGAGCCCTTCGCCTCTCCCGAGGATCTGGTGCGCACGGCGATGCAGCGCGTGATTCCCGCGACCAACGAGGGCATCGGCGGTTATGTGGGGGAGCGCATGGAGTACACCGCTCCCGTGGCCGATGTGGCCATCCACGAAGACCCTGAGCTGCGGCAGGTGCTGTCCCAGATGGCCGTGGGAGACCGCGCCCGGTTCGTGACCACCACCACCGATCTCACCACCTACCGCTCCGCCGTGGTGCCGGTGCACCCGTCCGAGGAGCAGGCCGAGGAGGGAATGGAGTCCGCCGCCCTCGTGCTGGTCTATGACCTGGAGCGAGAGCAGCGAGTCTTCTCCGAGGTCTTCATCATCTACGCGGCCGTCGCCGCATTCTCCCTGCTAGTGGTGGGACTGGTCGGCTGGATCGTGGCCGGCCGGGTGCTGTATCCCATCCGGGTGCTGGCCAGCACATCCCGGCGCATCGGCGGTGGCCGGGATGAGCTCTCCGAGCGGATTCCCGTCTCCGGGCGTGATGATCTGGCGGAGATGACCGAATCCGTCAACGCCATGCTGGACCGGCTCGAGGGGTCTTTCCGTGCCCAGGATCAGCTCATCCACGACGTCAGTCACGAGCTGCGCACCCCGATCACGATCGTGCGCGGACACTTGGAGGTTCTCGATCCGGCCGACCCCCAGGACGTGGACGCCACGCGTGAGCTGACACTTGACGAACTCAAGCGCATGAATCGCGTAGTGGACGATCTCACGACCCTGGCCCAGGCCGACCACCCCGGGTTCGTGCAGCCTGAGCCCACCGATATCGGCATTCTCACCGACGAGATGTATGACAAGGCCGTGGCGCTGGGACAGCGACGCTGGCGGGTCTCGCACCGCGCCGAGGGGGTGGCCATGATGGACCGGGAGCGCATCACCCAGGCCTGGCTGCAGCTGGCCGCCAACGCCGTGAAGTTCTCCCCGCCGGATTCCGTCATTGCGCTGGCCTCAGTCATCAGCAGCGATGAAGTGGGTTTCAGCGTGCGGGATCAGGGGCAGGGCATTGCACCCGAGGACGTGGACCGGATCTTCGAGCGCTTCGAACGCACCGATCGCTCCGCTCCGGGATCGGGTCTGGGGCTGCCGATCGTTCAGGCGATCGCCGCGGCCCATGACGGCCGGGTGGAGGTCGACTCTGAGCCTGGGGCCGGTTCCACCTTTACTATCGTCATACCCGCCCCGGACATCATCGAGGCGGAGAAGCCGCTGGACGAATCGGAGGACCTCCTGCCGTGACCTCTGTACTGATCATCGAGGACGAGGACCGCATTGCCTCGTTCGTGGAGAAGGGCCTCAAGGCTGCCGGCTACGCCACAGTGCGCGCCAAGACCGCCGGTGAGGGCTTCGAATTCGCTCTGAACACCCACAATGACCTGGCGGTGCTGGACCTCGGGCTGCCCGATGAAGACGGTCTGCAGCTGCTCTCACGCCTGCGCGGGCGCGGGTGGACCACGCCTGTCATCATTCTCACCGCCCGGGGGACCCCCACGGACACGGTGGCCGGCCTGGAATCCGGCGCGGATGACTACATGGCCAAGCCGTTCAGCATTGACGAGCTGCTGGCGCGCATCCGGCTGCGTCTGCGCTCGGGGTCCGCAGAGGAGCCTACGACGCTGAGTGCCGGACGGCTGGTGCTGGATCTGCACGCACGGACGGTGAAGACCGACGACGGAAAGGAGCACGAGCTCTCCTCGCGGGAGTTCGCGCTCGCCGAGACCTTTATGCGTCACCCCGGCCAGGTGCTCAGCCGGGAGCAGCTTCTGGAGCGGGTGTGGGGTTACAGCTTCGACCCCGGGTCCAATCTCGTGGACGTCTACGTGCGCTATCTCCGGGCCAAGGTCGGTGCCGACACGATCCGCACCGTCCGTGGCGTGGGCTACCGCTTGGAAGCCTGAAGGGCCCTCAGCTGACACTGAGGGAGTCCTCATCAGCTGACGGCCCTTCACTGGGGTTCTACGTCGTGGGAGTCGTGGGTGCTGTCCACGTGGTGGGGCTGGTGACCTCGCCCTGGTACACCGACGGCGGCGGGGGAGCCACCGTGGTCGGCGGTGGCGGCGGCGCCTGAGTGGTGGGAGCCGTGGTGGGCGCAGAGGCCTGCTGCTGGCCCCCACCGGAGCCTCCTGAGCTGGAACCGCCGGAGCTGGAGCCGCCCGAGCCCCCTGAACCGGACTGTGATGAGCTGGAGCCTCCGCGCGACCGCTCGCTGGGGGAGGACTCAGGGGTGGGCGGCGTCGTGGTCTCCGGGGTGATCTGGGTCGGAACTGCCGTGGGGGAGGGGCTTTCGCTGGGCTCGGTTCCGGAATCCTGCGAGGCAGAGGCGACCTGCATGGCAGGGCCGAGATCCTCGCTGGCCCGGTCGCTCATGGCGTGCACCATTGCGGTGCCGCCCCCGAGGGCGACAATGCTCAGGGCCCCTGTCATGACCCAGGTGGTCTGTCTGCTCATCGTCTGGGAGATGCTCCTTGGTCGGTGGTGAATTCTCATCCTAGAGACACCCCCAGTTCATCTCGCCAATGTGAGGGAAAAAGGAGACGAACATGAGAGAACTCTCATTTTGCGCTCTGCGGCCGCGGTGGTGGGGCCCCGGCAGATGATTCAATAGAGCCCATGTCCGATTCCGCTCCGCTGCCGCAGCGGCCCGCCAGCGTCTGGGCCCTCTACGTGATCCTCTTCCTGCAGGGTGCCGCCGTCGTCGGCTTCACTGTGGCCGAAACCCTGATGTCCCAGGCCGAGGTGCTCGACGCCGCAGGCCAGATCGCCATGATGGTGCTCTTCGTGCTCGCCGGAGTCATCCTCATCCTCCTGGGATTCCGCATCTTCATGGGCTCGGCGGCGGCACGCACCCCCTCGATGGTGCTGCAGCTGCTCATCGTAGTGCTCTCGTTCCCGTTCCTGATCGGCGGAGCATGGCTTCTGGGACTGATCTTCCTGGTTCCCGCCGCCGCGGCGCTGGTGCTCCTGTTTGTGCGGCCCACCCAGATGTGGCTTGAGAAGACCGCCGAACCCTGAACCGGCACACCTCAGGCCACGCCTGAGTCCCCCAGCGGAGTCGTGATCGGCTCCCTGAGCACCTGGTGCACAGTCCTGCGCAGCTGCGCGGCCACCGGGGCGTACTGCGGGCGGAACGCGTAGACGCATCCCAGACGCAGCAGCGCAGCGGCCTCGTAGACGCCAAGGGACGGCGCCGGGACGGAGCAGCTGCGCGCAGCGCTGTCCACTGCAGCGACGACGACGCCGGCCTGTTCTGCCGACCACAGCCCCTGGGTGTGGCGCAGCAGAGCGTGGGCGCGCAGATTGCCCAGGTCCAGGGCCGGATCAGCCAGGGCCGCAGTGTCCACGTCCAGCAGTCCGGGGCCCTTGGGCGACCACAGCAGTTGCTTGTCGTGGAGATCGCGATGGCTGACGCGCAGCGGTGCCTGTGGCAGCTCCTGCAGGAGGACTCCCAGGGACTCTGCAGCGGCACAGAGTTCCCGGCCCTCAGTCATCAGGGGTGCGGCCTGCTCAGCCCAGTGCCTGAGTACCTGGGACTCCTCCGTCACGCCGTGGACGGCGGTGGTGTGCTCAGCGGACCGGCGGCCGGCGGCCTCCCACGCATGGAGAACGTCCTCCCAGGCCTGGTGCCAGAGTCTTCCCGGCAGCTCCTCAGGGCTGTGGAGACTGACCCCCTCCAGACGCCGGAAGCGTACCCAGGCGGAGCGGGCAGCGTCATCTACCTGTATCAGTTCCGGTGTGCGGAACGGGCCTTCAAAGACTGCCGCACGGGTGATGCCGTCCAGGATCCCCTGTGCGCGGCCCGGTCGAACGATCTTGATGAAGGAGTCAGTCTCTGCCTCGTGGACCACGGCCCGCTTGGCGGGGCGGTGGGAGACCACGTCGCCGCGGCGCGCGAAGGCAGCCAGTGCCGGCAGCTTGGGGTCCTCGCCCTCCGGCAGCAGTGCGAGCTGCTGGTGCTCCCACCAGCCTGCACGGATCTGGCCGGCCGCGTCCGCTTCCAGCCCGCCCAGTTCCACGCCCAGGCGGCAGGGGTGCTTATCGGGCCAGGCCCGCCGGACGGACCAGCGGGCTCCTTCAGCATTGAGCTCGCGGGGCAGCGGCTCCGCAGCGGTATGAGCCGGAGACTCTTCGGGTGCGGAGGTCACAGTCTCTGCGGTGGGTATGTTTCGCGGCGTCGTGGTCATCCGTGGTGCGGTCATGATTCAGCGGCCTCTCGTCTTACGGTTCGCGGGCATCGCTCAGGGCCTCTTCGGCCAGTTCGATCGCTCGGGTGACGGCCTGCGGCCAGTCTCTCTCCCGGTGGCGGAAGGAATCCAGAGAGGCGCTCAGGTGCGCATAGGCCTCCCAGCTGCGGGAGGCAGCAGATCTCCGCAGGGCGGAGACGCATTGTCCGGAGGCCCTGGCATAGCCCTCCAGGAAGGGATCTACCAGGTGGGGCAGGTCCATGCGACGGCATGCCGCGACCCAGGAGCCCAGATCCCGCAGGGCCTCGCCCATGCCGCTGCGCTCCAAATCGATGAACCGGATCTTGTGGGATCCCTCCGCGGCAAGGATGACCTGGTCGGGGGAGAGATCACCATGGAGCCGGACTATCGACCCGGTGCCGACCTCGGTGAGACGCTCGGTGAGCAGCTCGCTCAGCCGCGCTGAGCGGCGTTCCAGCCAGGGCGCGTAGAGGGCCACGGCGTGGGCCGGGGTCTGAGGATCCACCGGGAGGACACCGCCGGGTGGCTGTGCGGAGTCAGCGGGCTCGGTGCCCGCACCACAGGGGAGAGTGGTTCGGGCGTGCAACTGAGCCAGTGCCGCGCCGGCCGTCTCGGCGGCGGGTGCGTGGGGGTGATGCACCAGATCGCCGTAGCCCCACAGCGGAACGATGGTGGCGGAACCGCGCTGGCCCAGCGGGCGGGCCCGCGTGACGGGCACTTCGGCGCTGCGCCACTGCTCCTGAATGCTCAGCAGGCGCTCGCCCGCACCGGGCACTACGCGGATGACCTTTCTGGTCTCGCCCTCGCCCACGGCTGCCACTAGCCGGCGGCGAGGATTGTAGCGCAGGACCTCGACCGGCCGCCCGCCCAGGGCCGAGCGCATATCGGCGACGTCCTTGGCCAGGACCGGGTCGGCCCAGACACTGCCGCTGATGATCCATGGAGACTCATCGCGGAGCACGGTGAGAGTTTCACCGACTTTGGAGGCGCGCTGCAGAGCCTTGGTGAACTTGTCGGCGTCGTCGGTGATGGTGATCCAGCCGTAGCCCGAGCAGGAGGCCCCGGTCCTTCTGGGCCCTGCCTCCCGAAAGGCCACCACCAGCGAGTGCCGCGGCTTGATGCGCAGATGCGTGATCAGAACCTCGCGGCCCAGCAGGGCGCTCAGCCGGTGGGAGTCCAGCAGGGCCTCGGCGCCGTCGAGCCCGATCAGCTCGACGATGTGCGCGTCCGCCTGCTCCTGAGGCGGTACGTGCGGCGGCGGAGCGACCTGAGGCAGTTCGTAGGTCATCATGACAGTCGCACCTCCTGACGGGCCTCGGCGGCGGTGACGGACGGGGACTCAGACGGGTCAGTCTCCAGGCTGCGGCGCTGTGCGGCTGCCCACTGGGAGAGTCGGGTGCTGGAATCAGCCATGAGCACGGCCGGCGAACCATCCTCGACGATCGAGCCGTTCTCCAGCCACAGGACACGGTCCAGACCCTCGATCATGCTCAGGTCATGGGTGATGGCCAGAGTGGTGCGCCCCTCGGTGAGCTCGCGTAGAGAGGACTCCACCAGTCCGCGCGATGCCGGGTCGAGGCCCGTGGTGGGCTCATCCAGCAGCACGATGGGCGCATCGCGCACCAGGGCTCGGGCGATGGCGATGCGCTGTCGCTGGCCTCCGGAGAGCGTGTCTCCGCGGTTGCCCAGCACCGTCTCATACCCCTCGGGCATGGCCATGATGAAATCATGGGCACCGGCACGGCGGGCAGCCTCTTCAATCTCCTCATCGCTGGCGTCCTGACGGCCGTAGCGGATGTTCTCCCTGATGCTGGTGGAGAACAACACCGATTCCTGTAGGAGGATCGAGATGTTGCGCCGCAGGTCAGCCTTGGCCACACTACGGGTCGAGTACCCGTCCACCAGCACGGCGCCGGAGTCGGGGTCTGCCAGTCGCAGCAGGTAGCCGGCCAAGGTGGACTTGCCCGCGCCCGAGGCGCCCAGCAGGCCCACGCGCTGGCCCGCAGGAATCCGCAGGTTCACGTCGTCGAAGAGCTGCCGTCCGCGCCCGTCCTGGGCGCTGACCCGGTGGAAGCACACCTCGCCGGAGACCCGCCCCATCGGCATGGGGTCCTTGGGATCACGAATCTCCACGGGCTCATCCAGCAGGTCCGCGATGCGCTCGCCGGAGGCAGCGGCCCGGGCAATGCGCCCGGTGTACTTGGCCATATCCCGTAGCGGCTTCATCGCGATCTTCAGGTACATCAGAAACAGCACCATGTCACCGGGGGTCATGATGCCCTGCAGCACCTGCCAGCCTCCGAAGCCCAGAACGACGGCGGTGGCCAGCCCCACGAACATGTCGGTGGACCGCTCCAGCCGAGCCGCCAGACGGCGTGCCTTGATCCCGGCCTTCAGCGCCTTGGCATTGCCGGCGGCAAAACCCTGCGCCACCGTGTTCTCCAAGCCGTAGGCCTGCACCACACGGATGGCGCCCATAGCCTCAGCGGCGTCGCCCACCAGCTGGCCCTCACCCTTGCGGGTGGCGCGGGAGGCGGAGCTGATCTTCGGGGACAGCGCCCGCGAGGCCAGCAGATAGCCGCCCGCGGTGAGCATGACGACCAGGGACAGGGCGGGGTTCAGCACAACGACCACGATCAGCAGGGCCACCAGCGTGAGCAGGTTGCCGACCAGAGGCAAGCCTGCCGTGACGGCGACCTCCTGCAGGCGCCCCATATCGCCGACCAGGCGCTGGGACGTATCTCCCACAGAGGCTTTGGAGTGATAGCGCAGGGACAGTGACTGGATGTGCTCAAAGACCTTGGAGCGCAGCCTGGCCGCCACCTTCACCCCGACCTTGGCGAAGGCGATGGTGGAGCCGTAGTTGGCCACAGCGCGCCCCGCCACGATGAGCGCGAGGGTCACCGACCAGAAGGCGATCATCCGGCCCACGTTCTCTCCGGAGTCAATCGTCTCGTTCACCTGAGCGCCCAGCGCCTCGGTGACGGCGTCGATCGCGAACTTCACCGGCCACGGCTCGAGGATGCGGAACAGCACATCTCCCACCAGGGCCAGGAAGCCGAGTGCCAGGAGCAGCTTGTGCTCCGTCACGAAGGGCAGCACCATCCGCAGGGTGCGGCGCAGCGCGGAGCGGTGCAGCGCACGCGACTCCTTGGACGTAGTGGAGGAGCGAGTCTTCTTCGAGGGGCTCATACGCGCATCACCTTCCGGTTGAGCGGTGCGGAGTTCTCGGTCGGGAGGGTTTCACCGGCAGGCCAGGTGCTCGGAGTGTCGGAGACCGGCACCCCGGCCTGGCCGAGGACATCGGCTGCGCGAGCCCTCCAGCTGTGATGGGCGACGACGGCGGCTCGGGCATTGCGGCCCAGACGCTGCCGCCGTGGGGCATCGGCAGCCAACTCGCGCAGCGCGTCCGCCAGTGCGTTCACGTTCGAAGGCTCCACCGTGAGGCCCGCCGCCTGATCTGCCGGGCCCTCGGAGCTCAGCAGGTGGGGCAGCTCGCCCACTTCCGAGGCCACCACGGGAAGACCTGCTGCCATGTACTCGTAGGCCTTCAGGGGGGAGAAGTAGTGCTGCTGGGTGTCAGACGGTACAGGATACGGCGCGGTGGCGACGTCGAACCGGCCCATTACCTGCGGGACATCCTGCGGCGGCACCGCGCCGTGGAAGACTACGCGGTCCCGGATGCCCAACTCGGCGGCCAAGGCCGTCAGATCTTCGCGCAGCGGTCCGTCGCCGACGATCTCCAGCTGCCACGGTCGAGCAGGCGAGCGCTCGCCGTCGTCGTGCGCAGTTTCCGTTGCGGCGGCGGCAGAGGCGGCGGCGAAGGCCTGGAGAAGAATCTCCGTGCCGTGCCAGGGCTTCAGAGTGCCCACAAAACCCACGGTGAAGGCGGAGTTCCCGCCGGCGGCAGGACGGAAACGCTCGGTGTTGACGCCATTGGGCGTCACGACGACGCGCGGCTGGGCCGTCGCAGAGTCCTGGGAGGCCCCGGCCTCCTGCGCAGCCCATGCGGCCACGGCTTCGGAGACGCAGCTGAGCACCGTAGCGCATGAGAAAACCTCTGTGGTGATCTGCTGGGCCAGCTGCTCGTGATGCAGACTCCGGTGGGCGCGCTGCTCCTGGGCCAGGGGCGCGTTGACCTCCACCACGAGGGGAACGGTGATGCCGCGGGCGTGCAGCTGCTGCTTGGCCTGGACGCCGGCGTCGGAGAACAGGCTGTAGCGCTCATAGATGAGTTCGCAGCCTTCCTCCGCGGCCAGGGCAGCCATGCGGGAGGCGGCGCGCATGACGGCCAGCTCCCGCTCCGCGGCACCCTTGGCTCCGGCCACACTCACGGTGAAGATCGGCAGATCCTGCAGGTCCTCGGGCACGAACTCCGTCTCCGGGCGTCCTGCCTTGTTGCCGCGCTTGGTGCAGTAGACGGTGACCTCGTGCCCCAGGGCGCGGAAGGCTCGGATCATCTCCTGAGCGTGGACGCTGGCCCCCTTGGTGCCGAAGATCCCGATGCCGGGATCGGCAAGGATGTAGGCGATTCTCATACGAGCACCTCCTGTGTGGGCCCAGTACGGACGGCGCGATCGGGTCCGTCGCTCAGCCGGTCTTCCCGGGCGCTTGGCGCACCCGCGGGCAGGGAGGCGCGGACCGCGGCGGGCTGGTCTGCCGCAGCTGACTGCTCTGTCTCGGTGAGATCGGGCAGGGTCGGCAGGTCAGCGCGCGGGGTGCTGACCAGTCGTCGAAGATGCGTGGCTTGGCGCCGGGAGTCGAACAGAGACTCCACAAGGTTTCTGGCGGCGTCGGTGATCTGGCGGCGTCGCTGGGAGGTGATGCCCAAGGCTTCCCGCACGGCGCCGGTCAGGGCCTCTGCATCCGAGGTGGGAACCAGCCAGCCGGTGCGCTCGGCGGTGGGGCTGCCGTTGCGGATGACCTCGCCCACCGCAGTGACGTCGGCGGCCACGCAGGGGATGCCGCGGGCCATGGCCTCCAGCAGCACCGTAGGCAGACCATCAGCATTGCCGTCGGCGCCGACCACGAAGGGGGCCACGAACAGGTCGTGGCTGCCGAGCATCTCGGTGACCTCGGCCTGGGTGCGAGCGCCCAGCAGGGAGACCTCATCCTGAACGCCGAGCGCGGCGATACGCTCTCGCAGGGGGCCGGCCTCGGGGCCGTCACCCAGGATGTCGGCGCGAACGCTCATTCCAGCCGCCTTGAGGCGGGCCACGGCGTCGACGATGTGGAGGAAGCCCTTCTTCTCCACCAAGCGCCCCACGGCCAGCAGACGGGGGACGCCGTTTCCGGACGGGCGCTCGGGCTCGTAGGGAAAGCGCTCCAGGTTCAGGCCGTTGTGCACCAGGTACAGGCGCGAGGTTGCGGTGCCGAAGCGGCGGCGGAGGTCCTCCAGGTTGTAGCCGGAGATGGTGATCGCGTGGTGGGCATCGGCCAGCTTGCGCCGCAGCTGCTCCTGATCCACGCTCTCGTGGAAGATGTCCTTGGCGTGGGCGGTGAACGAGTACGGCAGTCCGGCGATCATGCCGGCGGCCCGCGCTACGGTCGTGGCCACTGAGGCGAAGTGTGCGTGGAGGTGGGTCACCCCGTGCTCCAGTGCCGCACGAGCCACCATCACGGACTGGAAGGCATCATCCTGGTCCAGTTCCAGCAGCTCGGGCAGGGCCCGGGCAAGCCCGGCAGCCACAGTGGGCTGTTCCGCAGCCTCGCCGAGGCGCTGCCAGAAGCGGCTTGCGGCGGAGGTGCGTCCGATATGGATGACGGGAGCCTGTACGCGCGCCAGCTCGGCGTGGAATCGGGTATCCGTGGTGGGGCGCAGGGAGAAGATCACGATCTTCTCCCCGGCTGCCTCGCGGGCCAGGATCTCGGAGACGACGAACGTCTCTGAGAACCGGGGATACATCTTCAGCACATAGCCGACCACCGGTGCGGGTGCCTGGGGCAGGACAACGTGCTCAGAGGCAGCGGTGCTCTCAGACAGGGCGGTGTTCTCAGACGGAGACATGGGGGATCCTTTCGGTGGCGTTGTGCTGCAGCCCGGTAACGGCTGCGGGCCGCTGGGCGGCCAGAAGTTCGTGGGCGACGTCGCCGATGTGGGTTAGGCCGTCGAGGTCGATGTGGTCGCGGAACGTCCTGCGCCGGACGGCGGAGGAGAACCATTCGCCCACGGCCTGGGCAGAGAGCTCATCGGCGGGCAGCAGGTCAACGGCCCCTGCCCGTGCCAGGGCCGCGGCACGGCGCGGCTGCTCCTCGCGGTGGCCGGAGCGCGGCACGGTGAGCGCCGGCGTCGTGGTGGCCATGACCTCTGCCATGGAGTTGTAACCGGTCATGGAGATCACCGCCGCGGCATGGCGGACCAGCTTCGGCACGTGCGGAGCGTAGCGGCTCACACGCACGGTGCCCTTCGGCGCTCCGGAGCGGCAGACCGCATCGAGGATCGCGTCGTGATCCTTCTGCGGCATCTGCGGGCCGGTGAGGATGATGTGCGTGTGCCCGGCCGGGACTCGGGCCGTGGCGGCGGCCAGGCCCAGTGCTCCGCCGTCTGAGCCGCCGCCGACCATGGTCAGTACATACGGCTGGGGGGCCTGGACTCCGGAGGGTCCCACCGGATCGTCCGGGCGGCCGTGGGAGAGGTAGCCGGTGAATACAGAGCGCTCGGCCAGCGGGCCCGGCAGCTCACCGGTGGCCACCGGATCGTAGACTCCTCGATCCCCGTAGACCCAGACGGCGTCGTAGGCGGCTGCCACGGCGTCGGCCCCGCTGAATCCGTTCCAGGAGGCCTTCTCCCACTCACGGCGGGCGACGTCGGGAGAGTCCAGCACCTCACGCAGGCCCAGCACGGTGGCGGTGCCGCGCTCACGCAGCATGCTCAGAGCCTCGCCCAGCTCATCTCCCACGCCGAAGGGGTGGCGATCGGCGATGAAGAGGTCCGGTTCGACCGCCTCCAGTGCGGCCGCGGCGGTGCCGCTGCGCAGTGCGGTCAGCCGGGAGGCGCTGACCCCGAGGTTGCGGCTGGCGTAGCCGCCGGGGGTACGGGCGAATCCGGGAAGCACCAGCCAGTCCCACCCGGGAGGCAGGGCGTCCTGGGTGGCGTCGGGGTGTCCGGCGATGAGGAGACCGCGCACGCGCTGCCCGGTCAGCCGCGGCAGATCAGCGGCCAACGCATGGGCCAGTGCACGATTGCGCCGGGCATGGCCCAGGCCCAGCGAATCGTGGGAGTACATAGCGACAGTGATGCTCATGGTGCTCAAGCTTTCCGGCCCAGTGTGAGAGCGCCATGAGAGCTTCATGAGAAAAATGAGCCCGTTCTCTCATCTTCGTCTCATGGGGCTCTCACTCCTGATTCCTAGCGTCTATTCCCAGACACGAAAGCCCCAAGACACGTGCAGGGCCGCTGTGAGCCCTGCGTGGGAACAAGGACGAACAATGAGAATTCTGGTCACCGGCGGAGCCGGCTACATCGGCAGCGTCGTGACGCGCTGCCTCGTGGAGGAGGGGCACGACGTCGTCGTGCTGGATGATCTCTCCACCGGACACCGTGAGGCCGTGGACTCCCGGGCCGAACTCGTGGTGGGGGACATCACCCGACCTCAGCGAGTCCTGGGCGGAGTCGATGCCGTGGTGCATCTGGCGGCGCGGTCCCAGGTGGCGGAATCCGTGGCGTATCCGGAGCGCTACTGGCACGGCAATATCACCGCGACCATGGCGCTGCTGGAGGCGATGCGCGAGGCCGGGGTGAAGAAGATGGTCTTCTCCTCGACCGCGGCGGTGTATGGCAAGCCGCGCGGTCGGGTCATCACGGAGGAGCACCCCACCGCACCCATCAACCCCTACGGAGCCTCCAAACTGGCGATCGACCACATGCTCGCCGCCTCGGCGGCGGCCCACGGGCTGGGCGCGGTCTCGCTGCGCTACTTCAACGCGGCCGGGGCACTTGCAGAGCTGGGGGAGCGGCACGAGCCGGAGACCCACCTGATCCCGAATCTCCTGGAGGCTGCGTTCACGGGTGCCACCGCCAAGGTCTTCGGCACGGACTATCCGACCGACGACGGCACGGCCGTGCGCGACTACATTCATGTGGCCGATCTTGCCCAGGCGCACCTGCGCGCCCTGGAGAGCATCGAGCCCTCGCGGCACGAGGTGTTCAACCTCGGAACCGGGCGGGGTCATTCGGTGGGCGAGGTGCTGCTCGCGGTCCAGCACGGCACCGGCCAGGAGGTAGAGGTCGAGCACCACCCGCGGCGGGCCGGGGATCCGGCGGTGCTGGTGGCCTCCCCGGAGAAGGCCCGGCGTCTGCTGGGGTGGCTTCCGGAACGGGGTCTGGAGGAGATGATCGCCGACGCCGCGGCGGCACGGAATATGCAGCGTGGCGCTCCTGCCGCCGCAGCTTAGGGGAAGGTGCAGAAAAAGTGTGCCGAAACCTCAGCAACAGCCCGGGATCAGGCAGTCATTGCGTGGTTTCGGCACACTTTTCTCCCACGTCGCCTGCTGCAAGCAGACGGCGGGGCCGGCATCGGGCGGCACGGTTCAGTAACGTTCAGTAAATCAGTAACGTTCAGTAAAGAGGGTCAGTTGACCGGGCCGGTCCACTTCTCGCCCGGGCCCTTGCCCGGCGCGTCCGGGATGAGAGATGCCTCGCGGAAGGCCAGCTGCAGAGAGCGCAGGCCGTCGCGCAGGGGGGCGGCGTGGCTGGATCCCACCTCAGGCGCAGCCGCAGTGACCAAACCGGCCAGCGCGGTGATCAGCTTGCGGGCCTCATCGAGGTCCTTCAGCTCCTGCGCATCAGGGCCGTCAGCCAGGCCGGTCTTGACCGCCGCGGCGCTCATCAGGTGCACCGAGACGGTGTTGATCAGCTCGACGGCGGGCACCTCGGCAATGTCGCGGGTGTGGAGGCCCACGGCCTCGGCGAGTTCCTCGGCAGCGGGTGCAGCCTGGTCGGGGGTGTTGGGGTCACTGTGCATGCTGATAAGCTTGTCACAGTCCAATTCGGCCGCGCCACCGCGTGCCCGAAGCTGAGACACCCAAACAGACTTTCATCGAAGCAGGAGCAGGACAGATCAGCGAACCACGCATCAACAACCGCATCCGTGTGCCCGAAGTCCGCCTCGTCGGCCCCCAGGGGGAGCAGGTGGGCATCGTCAGGATTGAAGACGCGCTGCGTCTGGCCGCAGAAGCTGATCTAGATCTGGTTGAGGTTGCCCCTCAGGCCAAGCCGCCGGTCTGCAAGCTGATGGACTTCGGCAAGTGGAAGTACGAGGCTGCAGTCAAAGCCCGTGAGTCCCGCAAGAATCAGACCACCACGGCCCTGAAGGAAGTTCGCTTCCGCCTGAAGATCGACGACCACGACTACAACACCAAAGTTGGTCACGCTCGTCGTTTCCTCGAAGCCGGTGACAAGGTCAAGGCCATGATCCAGTTCCGCGGCCGCGAACAGCAGCGCCCCGAGATGGGCGTGCGTCTGCTCCAGCGCTTCAGCGAGGATGTGGCCGATCTTGGCCAGGTCGAGTCCTCGCCGCGTCAGGACGGCCGCCACATGGTGATGGTCGTCGGCCCCCTGAAGACCAAGGCGCAGGTGAAGAACCAGGCCGTTGAGGCCGAGGCAGAGGATGACTCCAAGCCGCGCGGCAAGGCCAAGAATGAGCGTCGTGCCAAGAAGAACGCCGAGCGCGTGAACACCGATGCCAAGGCCGCTAAGCCGCTCTCCAACTCGATGGAGGACTACCTCCCGGACGAGCTCAAGAATCTGTGATGTTCCGCAGGCGGGGTGCCCCGCCTGCTCTCCACGAGGTGGCCCGCACACCCGGCCCACCGGGCGCCCGGGTCCCTGACCTCGCGGCTCCCGGTCCGCTCGCGCGGACCATCACGCCTGAAGACGATGTTCCGCGGGCGGGATGTTCAACCAGTGTTGCTGTTTTCGTCGGAATAGCCGGAGATTCCGACGAAAACAGCAACAGCAGATTCTGTATGGATTCCATCCGCGGGTGGCCCGCGAGCCGTTCGGCGGAGCCGAGAGGCCTCTGGCGCCCGCCGGATTCGGCAACTGCCCGGCTGTCCCGTATCATGGACAGTCGGGTTTGCTGATCTCTGCCCTCATGGGCGATCAGCTCCTGATGAAAAGGGATCCCGGCCGGGCCTACCGGCTGCGTGATCCACCTCTGCACCGCCGTCGGCCCGTGATGTGATGCGGGCGCCGACACAAAGGTGCTGCAGGTCCGAACGATGTAAGGAGAACGGCACCATGCCGAAGAACAAGACCCACTCCGGGGCCAAGAAGCGTTTCAAGCTCACCGGCTCCGGAAAGATCAAGCGCCAGCAGGCTAACCGCCGTCACTACCTGGAGCACAAGTCTTCCCGCCTGACCCGTCGCCTGGCATCTGACCAGATCGTCACCAAGGCTGACGAGAGCCGCATCAAGAAGATGCTCGGCAAGTAAGACCTACGGCTTAAGACTTCCAGGAGAACTAGAGAATGGCACGAGTAAAGCGCGCAGTGAATGCGCAGAAGAAGCGCCGCAAGGTCCTTGACCGGGCCTCCGGCTACCGCGGACAGCGCTCCCGCCTGTACCGCAAGGCGAAGGAGCAGCTGCTCCACAGCTACACCTACAACTACCAGCACCGCAAGAAGCGTAAGGGCGACTTCCGCCGCCTGTGGATCCAGCGCATCAACGCTGCCTCCCGCGCTCACGGCCTGACCTACAACCGCTTCATCCAGGGCCTGAAGGCCGCTGGCGTTGAGGTGGACCGTCGCATGCTGGCCGAGCTGGCCGTCTCCGACGCCAAGACCTTCGAGGCCCTGGTGGAGACCGCACGCAAGGCTCTGCCCTCGGACGTGAACGCCGCTAAGGCCGCGTGATCACCACGTCCTGACGCCTTACCGCGGACGACGACGGCGCCCGTTCCCTCACGCAGGGGACGGGCGCCGTTGCGTTGTCTATAAGGTGGGGACCATCGTCCCTCCCCGCACCCTCTGATGAAGGAGCAGCTCGCGTGACCGATGAGTTCCTGATCGAGAACCCCCGTTCTGACCGCGTGAAGAAGGTCGCTGCCTTGGCCACGCGCGCCGGGCGGAAGAAGCAGAAGCTGTTCCAGGCGGAGGGCCCCCAGCCGGTGCGTGAGGCACTGGCCCTGTGGCTGCGCCGGTGGGATGAGCCGGACACCTTTGCCACCACCGCCGATCCCCGGGATAGCGGGCGACGTCGGGCTCAGCTGGCCCCAGTCTGGTGCCTCCCCGAGGTGGATGCCCTGTACTTCGACCCCGAAGCACTCCAGCAGCACCCGGACATCGAGGCGCTGCTGGACCGGGTCCGTGAGGTCCTCTTCGACCCCGAGCGCCAGCTTCCCCGTGAGGCACGGATCTTTTTGCGCGAGGCCACCAGTGAGGTCCTCAAGGCCATGGGAGACGCCGAGACCTCCCAGGGCATGATCGCCGTATGCCGGATCCCTGAACTGGAATTCGAAGGACTCGACTCTCTCCTGGTGGGTATGAGCGCGAGCACCGTCCAGGTCACGAGCGAAGGCAGCACACAGGGGGCGTCCGTGAACTACCCGCCGGTGCAGCTGGCACCGGTCCTGGCAGGAGTTCAGGATCCGGGCAACGTCGGCACGCTGATCCGCACCGCTGACGCGGCAGGGGCCGGTGTCGTCATCCTCACCCCGGGAAGCTCCGACCCTTGGGCTCCCAAAGTGGTCCGCGCTGCCGCGGGTTCGCACTTTCACGTGCCCATCGCCAGCGGCATCGACCTTCAGCAGCTGACAGACTTCGTGCGCAGCAATGGTGGCCAGGTTCTGGCCGCGGACGGCTACGGCGACGTCTCGCTGGCGCAGCTGCAGGCCGAGGGTGGAGCAGGGCTGGTGCCTCCCACCTACTGGCTGCTGGGCAATGAGGCGCACGGCCTCAGCGACCAGGAGAAGGCGCTGGCCGACCAGCGGGTCTCCATCCCTCTCTACGGACAGGCCGAATCGCTTAACGTCGCCGTCGCAGGCGCCCTGTGCCTCTACGCCTCGGCCACGGCCCAGCACGCGGGGGAGGGGGCGTGAGCTACTCGCCGCAGGGCAGGGAGGCTGAGAACACGGGCTTCGACTGCATCCACTGCGGCCAGCCCATCCCCAAACACACCGGGGGCAGCTACCGGAATCACTGTCCGCGCTGCCTGTGGTCGCGGCACGTCGACGTCATGCCCGGGGACCGCGCGGCAGACTGCGGTGCGCCCATGGAACCCGTCGGCGTGGACCACTCCGGGAAGAAGGGCTACATCCTGCTTCACCGCTGCACCGCCTGCGGCGCCCAGGACCGGAACAAGCTGGCTCCGGATGACCGCATGGACGCCGTCATTGCGCTCATGGCTCCTCCCTGACCGGCGAAGCCGACGACGACGGCGGGGCGGCTCAGCTGTGCACGTGCGTCTCGGAGTCCGCGATGGCGCGGGTCTCCAGCTGGAAGGTCGAATGCTCCACTGCCACGTCAAAGTGCTCGGCCACGCAGGCCTTCAGCTCGGCGAGCTTCTGCGGGGCACAGCCGTCGCGGAAGCAGGTCTCATCGACCACCACGTGGGCTGAGAGGACAGGCAGGCCCGTGGCCACCGTGGAGGCGTGCAGATCGTGGACCTCCTCGACGTGCTCCAGGCGAAGCATGTGCCGGCGCACCTCCTCCAGGTCCAGTCCACGGGGAGTGAAGTCCAGCAGAATCTTGCCCGTCTCCACCAGCAGCCGCGCAGCACGCGGAATGATGAGCCCGGCGATGAGCAGGGCGGCGACGGCGTCGGCCTGCATCCAGCCGGTGGTCCAGATGATCACGGCAGCGATCATGACCCCCACCGAGCCCAGCGCATCGGCGAGGACCTCCAGGAAGGCCGCCCGCATATTGAAGTTCGCCCGGCGCCCGCCGGCCAGGACCGCGAGCGAAGCGACGTTGCCGGCCAGGCCCAGTCCGCCGAAGATCAGCAGTTCCACCGGAGGAATCTCCGGGGCGGCTGCCGCGCCGAAGAGCCCCAGCCGGTTCAGACCCTCCACCAGCGCGTAGACGCCGATGCCCAGCAGAAGACCCGCCTGGAGAAAACCGGCGAGAATCTCCGCCCGGCGAAAGCCCCACGTGCGCCCCGGAGTCGCAGCGCGGAACATCAGGGAGGCGGCGACGAGCGCCAGAATCAGCCCGATGCTGTCGGAGGCCGAATGCACGGCGTCGGTGAGCAGCGCCAGCGAACCCGTCACCCAGGCACCGAGGGCCTGGGTCACCACGATGGCCACCGTGATGCCGCACGCGATGGCGAGTCTCCGGCGGTGACCGGGGGTGCCGTCGTCGTGGTGGGAATGTGAGTGATCGTGGCCCATACTGCCCATTCTGGACCGGGATCAGGGCAAAAGCCTATGGTGCGAGCGGTGCGCAGAAGCGTTCTCAGCTGGCCCGATGCGCAGGACCCGCGATCAGAACCGGTGCCCCTCCCAGCGCACGGGGGTAAGCTGGCCTGCGATGAACGCGAAAACCTGGCAGATCCCCGCCGTAGCCCTCTCACTGGCCGCTCTGCTGGTCACCGGCTGCGGAGGTGACGACACTCCCTCCGATGAGGAGACCACCGGGACTCAGGCCCCGGCTGAAAACAACGCAGCCCAGGAGGGCGGCGCCGATTCGTCCGCACAGGGCGCCGGCGGGCAGGAGAATCCCGACGCCGTGGCTGAGCTCTATGACCAGGCCAGCAACCCCATCGGCACGGTGCGCTTCACCGAGCTGGAGGAGGGCATGCTCCTCGAGGCCGAAATGCAGGACCTGGTGCCCGGCTTCCGAGCCCTCACCGTGCACGAGACCGGCCTGTGCGAACCTCAGTCCGTCAACGACTGGGGGCAGGTGGGGGACTTCTACTCCGCGGGCGGACACCTGCCCGGACTGCCCCCTGAAGATCCCGGCGTGGTCGAGGGCGAGGATGCTCCCGAAGAGAGCCCCACTCCCGAAGGCATGGACGGGCAGCAGGAGGGAGCGGACATCTATCATCCGGACCACGCCGGAGACCTCCCCAACCTGCTCGTCAACCATGACGGCACCGCACGCATGAGTGTGGTCACAGATCGTCTCAGCCTGGACCTGCTGACCTCTGACGACGGCGCAGCCGTCATCGTCCACGCTGAGGCCGACCACCACGGCAATATCCCCGACCGCTACGCCTACGGCGGACTGGATTATGAGTCGCTGGTGACCGGCGATACCGGCGCACGACTGGCCTGCGGAGTGGTGGAGACCACCGGCTGAGTCAGCGCCCACACTTTGCGGGCCGCCTTTTCCTATGGCTATAGTCGTTACCCGGTGCGCCGGGAAGACGGGTCGGCAATAGGATGGGCAGCGAGGCCCAGACTGTTCTGTTGACACTGCCTGCCCGCTGACGCACTAACCAAGGAGGACCTCCGATGACCCTGCTGGTCCTCCTGTCCCTCACCCTTGTCCTGGTTCCGGCCGCTGCGGTGGCTCACCGCTTCCTGGGCCGTGATACTGGGTGGTTCGCCGCTCTGGTACTGGCAGGCCTCGGGGCTGCCACCCTTCCGTGGATCCCGCAGATCATCGACGGTGAGACCCCCGAGCAGCACCTGCCCTGGATCCCGACCATCGACGTGGGGATCAGCCTGCGCCTGGACGGCCTCGGTATGGTCTTCCTGCTTCTGGTGCTCTTCATCGGCGCCCTGGTGATGGCCTACAGCGCGCGCTACTTCTCCGTGAAGAAGAAGACCAGCGACTACTACCTCTGGATGCTGCTGTTCGTCTTCGCGATGTCGGGCATGGTGCTCGCCGATGACCTCATCCTGCTCTTCGTCTTCTGGGAGTTCACCACTCTCTGCTCCTTCTTCCTCATCAACCGCTCCGGGGAGAAGGCCCCCGCCCCTGCTCAGCGCACCCTGCTGATCACGATGGCCGGCGGCCTGGGCTTGCTCACCGCGGTGCTGTGGACCATTGTCGAGACCGGCACCACCCGCATCTCCGAGGCCCTGCAGCATGAGGTGTGGCAGGAGAACGCCACGTTCACCGGCGTCGTCGCGGTGCTCATCGCGTTCGCCGCGTTCACCAAGTCCGCCCAGTTCCCGTTCCACCTCTGGCTGCCCGACGCGATGGTGGCCCCTGCGCCCGTCTCGGCGTACCTGCACGCCGCAGCTATGGTCAAGGCCGGCATCTACCTGCTGCTGCGATTCTCGCCGGTGTTCGACGACGTCGTCATCTGGCAGGTGCTGCTCATCGGCTGCGGTCTGATCACCGCGCTCATCGGTGCCCTCTTTGCGCTGCAGCGGCACGACATCAAAGAGATCATGGCCTACTCCACGGTCTCCCAGCTGGGTTTCCTGGTCGCGATTATCGGTGTGGGAACACCGGTGGCGCTGGCCGCTGCGCTCATCCACGTCGTGGCCCACGCGCTGTTCAAGTCCGCGCTGTTCATGATGGTCGGCATCATCGAGCACGAGGCGCACTCGCGAGACATCCGTGTGCTCAACGGCCTGCGCAAGACCATGCCGGTCTCCTTCGCCATCACCCTGATCGCCTCGCTCTCCATGGCGGGCGTACCGCCGCTGTTCGGATTCGTCTCCAAGGAGAACCTGCTCAAGGGATTCCTCTCGGCGGAGGAGTACGGCACCTTCGGCACCAGCCTGACCTGGGTGCTGACCATCATCGCGGTGCTGGCAGCGGTGGGAACCTTCGCCTACTGCGGTCGCATTGTGCTGGGCGCCTTCACCTCCTACCGGGGCGTAGGCAAGCGCGACGCCGGCTACAACGACGGCACCTACCAGCCCATGGACCCCGCCGGAGCCCACGAAGCTCCCTTCAGCTTCTACCTGCCGGCCCTGCTGCCAACGATCGCCGGTGTGGTGCTGGGCTTCATCCCCTTCATCTTCGATGACCTCCTGGCACGGGCGACGACGGCGTCCTACTCCGGCAGCTATGACGCTCACTTCTACCTGTGGGGTGGGGTGAGCACCGATCTGATGCTCTCGGTAGCGATCATGGGGATCGGGCTCATCGCCGTGCTCGGCCGGGCGGGGGTCGACAACGTCATCCCGCGCACCATCCTGCCCTTCACCGGCGTGGAGGTCGCTGAGAAGATGCGCACCGGCTCCATCGCCTTCGGGCGGCGCGTCGGTGATATCACACGCAGCGATATGCACGGGCTTCACCTCACCGCGCCGGGCATCTTCCTGGCGGGACTCTTCATCGCCGGTGTGCTCTACGTGGGCGAGGTCGGCAGCTTCACCGAGGGACACAGCCAGCCCATCGACTGGGTGCTCATCGGCCTGCTGGTGATCTTCCTGGCCGGCACGGTCATCACCCGCTCCCGCACAGCGGCTGTGGTGCTGGCCGGCGGCGCCGGGTTCGTCGTCGGCGCCTGGTACTTCGCCCTGGGCGCGGTCGACGTCGGCATGACCCAGCTGCTGGTGGAGATCCTCACCGTCGTCGTTCTGGTGCTGGTGCTGCGCAAACTGCCGCGGCAGTTCCACCGGGTCTCCCGCACCCGCACCGTGGTTTCGGCCGTGGTCGCGATCGGCTTCGGCCTCATGGCCTTCACGGCAACATTCGCCCTGATGGGGCGCAGCGGCCGCTCCGATGTGTCTCAGTGGTACCTCGATTCCACCTATGACACGGTCGGCGCGGTGAACATCGTCAACTCGATCCTGGTGGACTTCCGTGCCCTGGACACCTTCGGTGAGCTGGTGGTGCTCGGCGTGGCCGGGTTTGCGATTCTCGCCGTGCTGAACTCGGCGTTCTCCACCACGGACAACGAGCCGGCCGAATCCAAGCTGTGGATCGGGACCCCGCTGGACAACGCTGATGACAACACCGTGGCGATGCGCAGCGTCTTCAAGTGGATGACGCCGTTCATCGTGCTGCTCTCCCTGGTGCTGCTGCTGCGCGGGCACTATGAGTCCGGCGGCGGGTTCATCTCGGCCCTCGTGCTCGGCGGCTTCTTCGCCCTGCGTTACCTGGTGGCTCCGTCCGATTCGGCAGTGAAGCTGCGCTTCGACTATGCCCTGGTGATCGTTGGCGGGATCCTGGTCAGCGCAGCCACCGGCCTCTTCGGCTTCCTCGAGGGGTCCTACCTGCGCCCGATCGTCATTCTCGAGGGCCTGCCGCTGCCCTGGGGCACCGAGGCCGGATTCACCCTGACCACCGCCCTGGTCTTTGACCTAGGCATCTACCTGGCTGTGGTTGGCACCGTGCTGGTCGCCCTGGACCGTCTCGGCCAGGCCCAGCGGTACCCCGCCGAGCTGCTGCGCAAGCACCTGCAGGCCCAGGGCACCTCGGCAGCGACTATCCGCGAGCTGCAGATGAAGGCCGGGGAGGACCCGGGCGAACCGCCGGTGGCCGTTGAGGGCAGCCGAGCGGCACAGGGTCAGAGTGCCGTGACCAGCCGAAAGGAGGATCAGCCGTGAGCATCGCGATCGCCGTCGGCCTGCTGACCGCCGCTGCCGTCTACATGATCATGCAGCGCGGCATGGTCCGGATCATCCTGGGCTTCGTGCTGGCCAGCCATGCCGCAAACCTCATGCTCTTCGCCGCGGGCAACGTCGCCTACCGTGACGTGCCCTACATCGGCTCAGCCGATCCCAGCACCCAGGCAGACCCCCTGCCGCAGGCCTTCGTCCTCACCGCGATCGTCATCGCCTTCGCGATCACCATGTTCATGCTGACCCTGGCGATCACCACGACCACCGATGACGACACCGAGAATGACGAGGACTCGCCGGCCAAGCTGCACAGCCCTGACACCACAGACGCCGCACTCCACGGGATGGACACCGCATCCGGAGAGATCGCGGTGGAGAGCGAACGCGACGAGACCGGCATCAACGGTTCCGGCACCACCACTTCAGGGAGGACCGTATGACTGAGACCCTCCCGCCGCTGCTTCCGCTGCTGGTGGCAGTACCGCTGCTGATGGCTGCGCTGGGCGCCGCGCTGCGGAAGAACAAGACTGCCCGGCACATCATCAGCCTGGGCACGCTCTTCGCCCTGCTGGCAGCCTCTATTCTCCTCGTGATCGCCACCCACGACGGGACGATCCTGGCTCATCAGGTGGGTCTGTGGGACTACGGCGTCTCCATTCCCTTCGTCGTCGACGCCCTCTCCGCGCTGGTGCTGATGATCATTGCGATCCTCGGCATCGCCAGCGTTCTGTTCGCCATGGGCACCCACGAGGCTCGGGCACGGTTCTTCCACCCGTTCGTCCTGGTGCTGATGTCCGGTGTGGCCGGCGCCCTGATGACTGGTGACATCTTCAACCTGTTCGTGTTCATCGAGGTCATGCTTCTGCCCAGCTACGGACTGCTGGCCATGATGGGCGCCAAGCTCGGTTCCCACGGTGCCCGCATTTACGTCTCGGTGAACCTGCTGGCCTCCACCCTGCTGCTGGTCGGCATTGCTCTGGTCTATGCAACCGCAGGAACGGTGAACCTCGCCGAGTTGCGCGGGGCCGCACTCGAGGACCCCGCCGTGGCCGTGGCCGGCGGTGTGGTGCTCACCGCCATCAGCATTAAGGCCGCCGTCGTGCCGGTGCACGGATGGCTCACCCGCACCTATCCCATGACTTCGCCGGCGATCACCACGCTCTTCTCCGGCATCCACACCAAGGTCGCCATCTACGCGATCTACCGCATCTACTCGCTGCTTTTCGACGGCGATCAGAAGTTCCTCTGGGTGGCGCTGCTGGTCACTAGCCTCACCATGCTCATCGGCGTGCTGGGCGCGATCGGGGAGAAGACCACCCGCTCCATCCTGGTCTTCCACATGATTAGCCAGATCGGCTACATCCTCATCGGCGTGGGCCTGTTCACCGGACTGGGGCTTACCGCGGGCATCTTCTACCTGCTGCACCACATGATTGTGAAGGCCAGCCTCTTCCTCTCCACCGGTGCGATCGAAGAGACCTACGGCACCGGCGAGATCGACAAACTCGGCGGCATGCTCAAGCGCGAACCGCTCATTGCGGTGACCTTCATGGTCGCGGCGCTCTCCCTGGCTGGTCTGCCGCCGTTCTCGGGCTTCGTGGCCAAGTTCGCCATCATCCAGGCCACCCTGGAGCAGGCCCACTACTGGGTCGCCGCCGTCGCGGTCCTTGTCAGTGTCTTCACTCTGCTGTCCATGCTGAAGATCTGGACCGGCGTCTTCATGGCGCCCGAACCCAAGGGGCTGGAGGAACGAGCCTACACCTACCAGGAACGCATGTGGGGCAAACGCTATCTGCGGGTCGAGGCCCAGGCCGGCACCCCGACCCTGACGGTCAAAGCGCTGGACCCCAGCGTGCGTGATCCCAAGACGCAAACGGTGAAGGTGCCCGTCCGGCTGCTCATCCCGGGCATGCTGCTGGCCGCGGTGACCCTCTTCTTCGGCCTGGGCGCTGAGCTTCTGATGAGCCTGTCGGAGACTGCCGCAGAGAACCTGCTGAACCCGCAGGACTACGTGGAGGCGGTGAGCAACGCATGAGCCACAAGTACGACGACGCCACACTCGCCTCCTGGCCGTGGCGGGTGATCAGCTTCTTGCTCTGGTACATCAAAGAGTTCTTCCTGGCCAACCTGCGGGTCACCGCCGATGTGCTGCGGCCCCGGAAGAGCCAGAAGATGAGCCCGGCCATCATCGCGGTGCCCGCGGCCAGCCGCACTGAGGCCGAGTGGACCCTGATCTCCACATTCATCACGCTGACCCCGGGCACGCTGACCCTCTCGCTCTCACGCGAGCACGGCATTCTCTACGTCCACGGCATGTTCGTGGACTCTCGCGAGGCCCTGGTCGCGGAGATCCAGGAGATGGAGGACCGCATGCTGCGTGCCATGCGCCGGACGCCCGGAGACCTGAGCCGGCCCGTGCACGCCCCGGTGGTGCGGGCCCAGGACGTCTCCGATGAGGCTGAGGCGGGTGAGACCGCATGATCTCTGAGGTCACGCTCGAGATTGCCCTGCTCCTGCTGGCGCTGGGCATGATTCTCGCCGCTGCCCGGGCCTTCATCGGCCCGCGCCTGACCGACCGTGCGGTGGCTGCGGACCTGATCTTCTTCGCCATCATCGGGTTCATCGCGCTGATCGGTCTGCGCACCGACATCGCCGCCCTGTTCGACATCATTCTCATCGCCACGCTGCTGGGCTTCATGGCGGCGATCTCCATGGCCCGGCTCGGATCAGGAGGCCGCCGCTGATGAGCATCCACGACATCCTGCACGTGGCGGGGCTGATCTGCGTCTTCCTCGGCATCGCCACCATCATCGTGGCGGGCATCGGGCTGTTCCGCCTGCCTGACCTGTACCTGCGCGCCTCAGCGGTGGGCACTTCCGCGGGCCTGGGCGTGGCGAGCATCGTGGTGGGTGCGCTGCTGATGGACTTCAGCACGGCCAACCTGATCAAAGCCCTCATCGCGGTGGTCGCTCAGCTGCTGACCTCTGCGGTAGGGTCCATGGCGATCGCCCGCACGGGGTACCTGAGAAACTCCTTGCCAGCAGCGATCACCCACACCGACGACCTGGTCAAGACCCGGCGCGACGTCGACGCCTGATCTTCAGCACCGCCCCTCCGCCTGTCCAGCTGCTGTCCAGAGTCCATCCGGATACTTGGGCAGTATGAGTGACGAGGGTCTGAAGGCATACCAAGCACGCAAGCACGACGACGACGCTCAGGACATCTTCGACGAGACCGCCACCTACGAGGACGCCTCGCGTCCGGGCACCGTCGCCGCGGCAGCCGATCAGCCGTTCCTCGTCAAGGCCCGGCAGCGGGAGGAATACGAGGAGAGCCACCGCAGCCACAAGGACGAGCGCAAACCCGACGTCCCACCCAAGCTGACCAAGGCCTCATGGCGCTACAGCTTCAAGCGCACGCTCTCAGAGTTCGGCCGAGACCAGTGCACCGACCTTGCGGCGGCTCTGACCTACTACGCGGTCCTGTCGATCTTCCCCGCCCTCATCGCCCTGGTCTCCATCCTCTCCCTGGTCGGGGAAGCCGACCGCAGCCAGGCCTTCTTCATGGACACCGTGCGTGAGATGACCGGTGGGGGAGAGGACAACGACATCGTCAACACGGCCGAGCTGGTGCTGAGCAACATCACCGCCGCTCAGGGCGCTGGACTCGGTCTCGCCCTCGGTATCCTCACCGCCATCTGGACGGCCTCGAACTACGTCAACGCCTTCTCCCGGGCCATGAACCGGATCTGGGAAGTGGAGGAGGGCCGGAGCGTGCTGAAGCTGCGCCCCCTGCTCTACGGCGTCACCGTGGCGCTCATCGTGCTGGTGGCCCTGGCCGCCGTGATGCTGGTGGTCTCCGGTCCGCTGGCCGAGGCCATCGGCAACACCGTGGGACTGGGGGAGACCGCGGTGACGGTGTGGAACTGGGCCAGCCCCGTGGTGCTGCTGATCCTTGCCGCGGGCGGTATTGCCCTGCTCTACTACTGCACGCCCAATATTCGTCAGCCCGGTGCCAGCTGGATCTCTGCCGGTGCGCTCCTGGCAATCATCGTCATGATCATCACCACCGTGGGCGTGGCGATCTACGTGATGAACTTCGCCAACTACGAGGCCACCTACGGAGCGCTGGCGGGCATCATTATCTTCCTGTTCTGGATCTACATCATGAACCTGGTCCTGCTCTTCGGAGCGGAGTTCGACGCAGAGCTAGAGCGCAGCCGGCAGCTGCAGGCTGGTATTGAAGCCGAGCGCACGATCATGCTGCCCCCACGCGAGACCAAGGGGCTGGAGAAGAAAAACGCCAAGTACGAGCAGCTCATCGCCGCAGCTCAGGCGCTGCGGATGAGCCGCGGTGAAACCTCAGATCCCGAGGACGTCTGGCGTCGATGACCCCGACAAACGCGAGGATGGAGGGGCGCGCTGCGCCTCTCCCCAGACGTGTCGTGCGTAACATTTAGTCATATTCAGCCTCAAGGGGCGGACAGTGCACCCAGCCCACGGGGCTTGCGAATGTTAACGGCATGTTTCATAGCCGAATGTGCCCGCCTTTCACCCCTGAACACCCTGTGCGCTGGCTGGCCAAACACTGAATATGAACTTCCGCTGAATTCCGGGGAAAATTCCGCCTAGTGACATACGTCTCAGTCCGTGGATTATGTTTCGCCGACGTTGACAGTCCCATCTTGACTTTTTCCAGTCTTTCACTCAGCCGCTGCCTTAGGTGCTGGGAGGCGGCGAGCCCCCCTTGTCCCGGGGTCGGAGATCGGTCCGCCGAGGGTCCGCGGCACCTCTATCCTGGTCAGCACTTGCTCACCCAAGAGATCCGGGTCACGCACGCGTGATGTCCGACTCTCGCACTATGAGGAGAAGCTTCAATGACTGAACAGCGAAAGGCTCGCCACCTGGCGATCGCCGGGGCTGCGGTGGCTGCGCTTGCACTGAGCGCCTGCGGCGGCGGCGACGGCGGCAACGGTGGCGGCGGCAACGGCGGCACAGACGGAGCTCAGCCCGTGGAGGGCGGCGGCACCATCAGCGCCTACAACTGTGAGCCCCAGAACCTGGTACCGGGCAACTCGACCGAGGTTTGCGGCTCCTGGGTGCTGGATCACCTGTTCACCGGACTGGTCCAGGCTGATACCGAGACCTACGAGCCCATCCCCGGTGTGGCCGAGTCCTGGGAGACCGAGGACGCCACCACCTGGACCTTCACCCTGGGGGAGGACTGGACCTTCCACAACGGTGACCCGATCACCGCCCAGACCTTCGTGGACACCTTCAACTGGGTCGTGGACCCCGAGAACGCACAGCAGAGCGCCAACTTCTTCGAGCTCTTTGCCGGCTACGACGCCGTCGTCGAGGGCGAAGCAGAGGAGCTCGAGGGCGTCCGCGCTATTGACGACTACACCCTGGAGATCGAGCTCACCGAGCCCTTCTCCCCGCTGCCCGACATGCTCACCTACACGGCGTTCTACCCGATGCCGGAGGTCGCCTTCGAGGACATCGAGGCTTACGAGCAGGCCCCCATCGGCAACGGTCGCTACCAGATCGATGGCGAGTGGGAGCACGACGTGCAGATCGCCGCGAACCGCTTCGAGGACTACGCCGGCGAGAACCCCGGCCTGCCGGAGCGCATCGAGTGGCGCATCTACTCCGACATCGACACCGCCTACATGGATGTCCAGGCCGGTCAGCTCGACCTGCTGGACACCACTCCTCCGAACCGCCTGAGCCAGCTCGAGGCTGATTTCGGTGAGAACCACGTCTCCTTCGACACCGGCGCGTTCACCTACCTGGGCTTCCCGCTCTACCAGGAGGAGTTCCAGGATCCCGACGTGCGCCACGCTCTGTCCATGGCGATTGACCGCCAGGAGATCATCGACGGCATCTTCGACGGCGCGCAGACCCCCGCCACCAGCATCATCCCTGAGTTCCTTCCCGAGGGCCGCGACGGCGTGTGCGAGTACTGCGAGTTCGACCCCGAGGCAGCCGCTGAGCTCTACGAGTCCGCGGGAGGCCCCAGCGAGCTCACCGTCTACTTCAACTCCGGCGCCGGCCACGAGCAGTGGGTCGAGGCTGTGACCAACCAGTGGCAGCAGAACCTGGGCATCGAGAGCATCGAATTCCAGTCCCTGGAGTTCGCCCAGTACCTGGACCTGCACGACACCCAGGCCGTCACCGGTCCGTTCCGTCTGGGCTGGACCATCTCCTACCCGAGCGCCCAGTACGCCATGGAGCCCATCTACACCACCGGGCAGTCCTCCAACTACACCGGGTTCTCCAACGAGGAGTTCGACAACCTGATCGACGAGGCCAACTCGAACCCGGATCCGGACGAGGCATCCGCTCTCTACCAGGAGGCTGAGGAGATTCTCCTGGAGGAGATGCCCGTGATCCCGATGTGGTTCTCCAGCTACACCGTGGTCTACTCCGACCGAGTCAACGGCGAGACCGTTCAGATGGGCGAGGGCAACACCTTCACCCACCTCTGGCAGATCGAGCTCGTCGAGAGCTGATCCACCAGGGAGCATAAGGGACGCGGCCCGCACCGGCATTTGCCAGTCGGGTCGCGTCCCTGTGTGTGCCCCACCTACTATGTGATCTGTTACGCGCCCACCCAAGGACACCAATGACTCGCTACATCATTCGGCGTCTGCTGCAGTTTGTTCCCGTCATCCTCATCTCCACGCTGATCGTCTACGCGCTGGTGTTCGCCATTCCTGGTGACCCTATCCGTGCTCTGGCCGGCGATCGTGCGATGCCCGAGGCGGTCCAGGAGCAGCTCAGGCAGCAGTACAACCTCGATGACCCCTTCTTCGTCCAGTACTTCAAATACATCTGGGGTGTCTTCACCGCCGCAGACTTCGGCACCACCTTCCAGGGCCGTCCCGTGCTGGACATCATCCAGCAGCGTCTGCCGGTTACAGTGACGCTCGCGCTGGTCGCCACGGCCATCCAGTCCATCTTCGGCATCATCGCCGGCATCCTCTGCGCCATCTACAAGGACCGGTTCATCGACCGTCTGGTTCAGGTCAGCACCGTGATGATGGTGGCCCTGCCGATCATCGCCATCGGCTTCCTGCTGCAGCTGGTCTTCGGCCTGAACCTGGGCTGGTTGCCCATCGCGGGCGCCGGAGACGGCCTCATGAGCTACATCCTCCCGGGCTTCACGCTGGCCTCGGTCTCCACCGGCATCATCGCGCGCCTGCTGCGCGGAGAGCTGGTCGACGCCATGCAATCGGACTATGTGCGCACGGCTACCGCCAAGGGGCTCACCCGTACCCGCGTCATCGGACGGCACGGTCTGCGCAACGCCATGATCCCGGTGGTCACCTTCATCGGTGCAGACCTGGCCTCGATGCTCGGCGGCTCCATCGTTGTGGAGTCGATCTTCAATCTTCCCGGCCTCGGTGAGCAGGTCTACCGCTCCATCGGAGCCCAGGAGGGAACCGTCGTCGTCGGAATCGTCACGTTGATGGTGATCTTCTTCGTCGCGATCAACCTGGTCGTTGACCTGCTCTACGGCCTGCTCGACCCAAGGATCCGCTATGAGTAATCTCCCCGAAGCCCGCACCACGCCGGTCTCCACCTCCGTCAGCGACGGGACGGAGGAGAACCAGGCCGCTGAAGCCAGCCTCTGGGCTGACGCCTGGCGTTCCCTGCGCAAGAATCCCTGGTTCCTGATCTCGGGAACCCTGCTGCTGCTCATGCTGGCCATGGCGCTGTTCCCGCAGCTCTTCGCGACCTATGACCCCCGGGAGTGCTTCCTCTCCCGCAACCGTCAGACCCCCTCGGCCGAGCACTGGTTCGGCACGGACATCCAGGGCTGCGACTACTACTCCCGCATCATCTACGGTGCCCGCAGCTCCATCGCCGTCGGCTTCATCGTGAGCCTGGGCGTGCTGCTGATCTCGATCGTGCTGGGCCTGACGGCCGGCTACTTCGGCTCCTGGATCGACAGCATCATTTCGCGAGTCACCGATATGGTCTTCGCCGTGCCCTTCATCCTGGGTGCCCTGGTCTTCCTCAACGTGATCTCCACCCGCGGCGTCCGAGAAGTCGCGTTCGTGCTGATCATCTTCATGTGGCCCACCATGACTCGCCTCATGCGCAGCTCCGTCATCTCCGTGGTCAACACCGAGTACGTCACCGCGGCCCGCGCGCTGGGCGCCGGGCACGTCACCATCATGCGCCGGCACATCCTGCCCAACTCCCTGGGCCCGGTCATCGGCTACGCCACGGTGTTCACCGGAATCGTCATCGGCGCCGAGGCGACCCTGACGTACCTGGGCGTGGGGCTGCAGCTGCCGGCCATCTCATGGGGGCTGCAGCTCTCAGACGCCAAGGGCTACCTGACGTCCTTCCCGCATCTGCTGGTGTTCCCGCTGATCTTCGTGTCGGTGACAGTCTTCGCCTTCATGACCCTCGGCGACGCCGTGCGCGATGCCCTCGACCCGAAGTCCAAGAAGAAGTAAAGAGGCCGCCACAGTGACTGACACTACGACGACGACGGCGGAGACCCCGCTGCTGGAAGTCCGTGACCTGCAGGTGGAGTTCCGCTCCAAAGCCGGTGTGGCCCAAGCCATCAACGGCATGAACTTCACCCTGCACGCGGGGGAGACCCTGGCGATCCTCGGCGAGTCCGGCTCGGGCAAATCGGTGACCGCCCAGACGATCATGGGCATCCTGGACATGCCCCCCGGGCACATCGCCGGAGGCGAGATCCTCTACCGCGGTGAGGACCTGCTCACCATGCCGGAGTCCAAGCGGCGCAAGCTGCGCGGCATGAATATCTCCATGATCTTCCAGGACGCGCTCTCCAGCCTGAACCCGGTGCTGCCAGTCGGCTGGCAGATCGCGGAGATGTTCCGCGTGCACCAGGGGTACAAGCGCAAGCAGGCCCGGGCTAAGGCCGTAGAGCTGATGCAGAAGGTCGGCATTCCGGCCGCCGAGAAGCGGGTCTGGGACTTCCCCCACCAGTTCTCCGGCGGCATGCGTCAGCGCATCATGATCGCCATGGCGATTGCGCTGGATCCCGATGTGCTCATCGCCGATGAGCCCACTACCGCGCTGGACGTGACCGTCCAGGCGCAGGTGATGCGACTGCTCAAGGAGCTTCAGGCCGAGTACAACATGGGCCTGATCCTCATCACTCATGATCTGGGGGTGGTCGCCGACGTCGCGGACAAGATCGCGGTGATGTACGCCGGGCGAGTGATGGAGTCGGCCGACGTCTTCGAGATCTATGCGAAGACCGCCAACCCCTACACCAAGGGTCTGCTGGACTCGATCCCGCGCATCGACGGGCAGGGTGAGAGGCTCAAGGCCATTCCGGGCCTGCCTCCCGCGCTGACCAACATGCCTCCGGGGTGCCCCTTCAGCCCCCGCTGCGAGTTCGCAACGGACCGGTGCGTGCAGGAGCGTCCGGCGCTGCGGGAGATTGTCCCCGGCCACCGCTCCGCCTGCCACTATGCGGAGAAGATCTACGCGATGAGCGCCGAGGGCACAGAGGAGGCCCGAGCATGAGCTTCAATCCCCATCCCGTTCCGACCGATCCCTTCGCCGACTCCGAGGTCGTCCTCGAGGTGAAGGACCTCGTCAAGCACTACCCCCTGACTCAGGGCATCGTCTTCCAGAAGAAGGTGGGTGCCGTCCAGGCGGTGGACGGCGTCAGCTTCCAGCTGCGCAAGGGCGAGACCCTGGGCATCGTGGGCGAGTCCGGGTCCGGCAAGTCCACCCTGGCCAAGCTGCTGATGCGCCTGGAGGAGCCGGACTCCGGATCGATCGAGTTCCAAGGCCAGGACTTCCTCAAGCCCCGGGGCGAGGAGCTGCGCCGTCTGCGCCGGAAGATCCAGATCATCTTCCAGGACCCCTACACGTCGCTGAACCCGCGCATGTCGGTGGGCGACATCATCGGTGAGCCCTACCGCCTGCACAAGGACGTGAAGCCCGCCCAGGGCATCCGGAACCGGGTGAAGGAGCTGCTGGAGCTGGTCGGCCTCAACCCCGACCACATCAACCGCTATCCCCACCAGTTCTCCGGCGGTCAGCGCCAGCGCATCGGCATCGCCCGGGGCCTTGCCCTGAACCCCGATGTGATCATCTGCGACGAGCCGGTCTCTGCCTTGGACGTCTCCGTGCAGGCCCAGGTCATGAACCTGCTGGAGGATCTGCAGAAGGAACTGGGCCTGAGCTACATCTTCATCGCCCACGACCTCTCGGTGGTGCGGCACATCTCCGACCGGGTGGGTGTGATGTACCTGGGCCGGCTCATGGAGCTGGGCAGGGAGGAGGAGATCTACTCCGCTCCTGCCCACCCGTA
Source organism: Nesterenkonia flava (assembly GCF_031432335.1). NCBI lineage: Bacteria > Bacillati > Actinomycetota > Actinomycetes > Micrococcales > Micrococcaceae > Nesterenkonia > Nesterenkonia flava. Next base: position 49,090 of record NZ_JAVKGT010000005.1, read on the forward strand.
CACCCAGGCGCTGCTGTCTGCGGTGCCGGTGCCGGATCCCACGCTGCGGGGAAGCCGCGAGCAGATCGTGCTACAGGGTGATCCGCCCAACCCCGCGGATCCGCCGTCGGGCTGCCGTTTCCGCACCCGCTGCTGGAAGGCCACGGACCTGTGCGCGGAGAAGACGCCGCAGCTCATCGTGCGCCCGGGCATCACCCAGCAAGCCGCGTGCCACTACGCGGACCAGAACGAGGCGGTCGCGGCCACCGAGGACGCCTCTTAGGTCACGGGCCTGATAGCGGCCCTTTCGGTGCTGCACGTTCCTCCCGCGCCTGTCCCGGTGTTGCCCCGGCGGCAGGACAGGCGCGGGAAGGCACGTACACTAAGACGGGTGCGCCCTTAGACCGCGCACACGTTTCGCATCTTTCGGAAGGCCCCTTCTCTTCATGAGCATCACCACTCGCAATGATCTGCGCAATGTCGCGATCGTCGCCCACGTCGACCACGGCAAGACCACTCTGGTCGACGCCATGCTCCGTCAGACCAAAGCGGTCGGCGGTCACGGCGACCTCGAGGACCGCGTCATGGACTCCGGTGACCTCGAGAAGGAAAAGGGCATCACCATCCTGGCCAAGAACACCACCGTGTTCTACTCCGGCCCCTCGGCACAGGCTCACGCTGGCACTGACCAGGTGACCATCAACGTGATCGACACCCCCGGCCACGCCGACTTCGGCGGCGAGGTGGAGCGCGGTCTGTCCATGGTGGACGGCGTCGTCCTGCTCGTGGACGCCTCCGAGGGCCCCCTGCCCCAGACCCGCTTCGTGCTGCGCAAGGCCCTTCAGGCCTCCCTGCCGGTGATCCTGGTGGTCAACAAGACCGACCGTCCCGACGCCCGCATCGACGGCGTCATCTCCGACACCATGGACCTGCTGCTGGGTCTGGCCTCCGACGTGGCCGAGGAGAACCCCGAGCTCGACGTCGACGCAGTGCTGGACCTGCCGGTGGTCTTCGCCTCCGGCAAGGCCGGCCGCGCCTCCAAGGAGCAGCCCGCTGACGGCGGTCTGCCCGAGAACGAGGACCTCGAGCCCCTGTTCGAGACCATCCTTGAGCACGTCCCCGCTCCCCAGTACGACGACGACGAGGTTCTCCAGGCCCACGTCACCAACCTCGACGCATCCCCCTTCCTCGGGCGTCTGGCACTGCTGCGCATCTTCAACGGCACCCTGCGCAAGAACCAGCAGGTTGCCTGGGCGCGCAAGGACGGTTCCGTGAAGTCGGTGAAGATCACCGAGCTGCTGGCCACCAAGGGCCTGGAGCGTGTGCCGGCGGAGTCCGCCGGTCCCGGTGAGATCGTCGCCGTCGCCGGTATCTCCGACATCATGATCGGCGAGACTCTCACCGACATCGACAACCCCAAGCCGCTGCCGGTCATCACCGTGGACGATCCCGCGATCTCCATGACCATCGGTATCAACACCTCGCCCATGGCCGGCCGAGTCAAGGGAGCCAAAGTCACCGCCCGCCAGGTCAAGGACCGGCTGGACCAGGAGCTCATCGGTAACGTCTCCCTGAAGGTGCTGCCCACCGAGCGTCCCGATATGTGGGAGGTTCAGGGCCGAGGCGAGCTCGCCCTCGCGATCCTCGTGGAGCAGATGCGCCGCGAAGGCTTCGAGCTGACCGTGGGCAAGCCTCAGGTGGTCACCAAGGAGGTCGACGGCAAGCTGCATGAGCCCATGGAGGCCATGACCATCGACGCCCCTGAGGAGTTCATGGGCGCCATCACCCAGCTCCTGGCCGCACGCAAGGGCACCATGACGAGCATGACCAACAACGGCACCGGCTGGATCCGCATGGAGTTCACGGTTCCCGCCCGTGGTCTGATCGGTTTCCGCACCAAGTTCCTCACCGAGACCCGCGGCGCCGGCATCGCCTCCTCCTACGCGGCCGGCTACGAGCCCTGGAAGGGTGCCATCGAGTACCGGACCTCGGGCTCGCTCGTGGCTGACCGGGCGGGCACTGCCACTCCGTTCGCGATGATCAACCTCCAGGAGCGCGGCACCTTCTTCGTGGAGCCCCAGTCGGAGGTCTACGAGGGCCAGGTCGTCGGCGAGAACTCGCGTGCCGATGACATGGAGGTCAACATCACCAAGGAGAAGAAGCTCACCAATATGCGAGCTGCCTCCGCCGATAGCTTCGAGGGCCTCACCCCGCCCACCAAGCTCACGCTGGAGGAGTCCCTGGAGTTCGCCAACGACGACGAGTGCGTGGAGGTCACCCCGGAGGCCATCCGCATCCGCAAGGTGATTCTCAACGCCTCCGACCGGCTCAAGGAATCCCGTAAGAAGAAGAGCGCCAACGCCTAATATGGCCCGACCGGTGCTGCTCGGAATCTGCTTCGCCACTGGCCTCATCTGGGGCGCGCTGGGCACCCTGATCCATGGGAACCTGTGGATCATCGGGGGAACCCAGACGGGTCTGGTGCTGCCCTGGGGTGCAGCGCTTGCTTTGCTGATCGCGCTCATGGCGCAGATCTGGGCAGGACTCACGGCCGGCCGGCTCACGGAGACCCTCGTCATGGGGGCCTCGACCTTCACGGTCGCCTCCATCGCCTACGGGTGGCCCGGCCCGGACCAGCTGATGGTGCCCTACAGTCCGCAGGCCTATGAGCTGGTCCCCGGTCCGGTCATCGCCTCCGGGCTCTGGTGGCTCGGCAGTGCAGGCGTGACGCTGCTGGCCATGGTCCTGGTGAAGTGGATCCTTGCCCGAGACGCCTACCGCCGGGCGCAAGGGCTCCGGCCGAGGCAGCCACCCCCGGGTGGCAGTAGACTGGGAAGCTGACGCACCCGCTGAAGGAGACTTCGACACTTATGACCTACGTCATCGCACTGCCCTGTGTGGACCTCAAGGACAAGGCCTGCATCGACGAGTGCCCGGTGGACTGCATCTACGAGGGCGAACGCTCTCTCTACATCCACCCGGACGAGTGCGTGGACTGCGGTGCCTGCGAGCCGGTCTGCCCGGTGGAGGCCATCTATTACGAAGATGACCTGCCCGAGGAGTGGAGCGAGTACTACCGAGCCAACGTCGAGTTCTTCGACGACATCGGTTCGCCCGGCGGTGCCGCCAAGCTCGGCAAGATCGAGAAGGACCACGAGGTCGTCGCCGCGCTGCCACCCCAGGAGCACGACGAACACTAGGCCACGGCCAAGTTCCCTTTCCCGCCCCGCTGCTCTGTTCGGTGATGGATTTCCGCGGCATTTCGGGGCGCTGAGCAGGGAAAGTGCTGCAGAATTCCATCCCCGAACGTTGAGGAGCGTGCAGCTGTGCTGACCCTGCCGGACTATCCCTGGGACGCCATGGCGTCCTACCGCGAGCTGGCCTCCGCCCATCCGGACGGGCTGGTCAACCTCTCGATCGGCACGCCGGTGGACCCCACGCCGCAGGTTATTCAGCAGGCCTTGGCGCAGTCGGCCGACGCACCCGGTTACCCCACAACACACGGCACGCCGGCGCTGCGCGAGGCGATCGCCGGATGGTTCGCCCGGCGCCGCGGCGTTCAGGGACTGGATCCGGCCCATATCCTCCCGACCGTGGGTTCCAAAGAGTTCGTCGCCTGGCTGCCCACACTGCTGGGGCTGACGCGCGACGACGTCGTCCTGCGTCCCCGTGTCGCCTACCCCACTTATGACATCGGTGCCCAGATCGCCGGTGCCCAGGCGGTGGCTACTGACGACCCGATGGAACTCGATGAGTCGGTCCTGGCCCGGGTGAAGCTCATCTGGCTGAACTCTCCCGGCAATCCCACCGGCAGGGTCGACTCGGTCGAGCACATGCGCGAGGTCGTCGCCCTGGCCCGCCGCATCGGCGCCGTCGTCGCCAGCGACGAGTGCTACGCCGAGCTGCCCTGGGACGTGGACGAGGCTCCCTCGATCCTGGACCCCCGCGTATCGGGTGATTCTCACAAGGGGTTGCTGGCGGTCTACTCCGTGTCCAAGCAGTCGAATCTGGCCGGGTACCGGGCTGCCTTCACCGCGGGCTGCCCGCGGCTTATCGCGGGATTGCTGAACACCCGCAAGCACGCGGGGATGATCATGCCGATGCCCGTGCAGGCGGCCCTGCAGGCCGCGATGGACGACGACGCCCACGTCGAGGCCCAGCGGGAGCTGTACCGGCGTCGTCGTGCGATCCTGAAGCCGGCTCTGGAAGAGGCAGGCTTCACAGTGGAGCACTCCGCTGCGGGCCTCTACTTGTGGACCACCGACCGTAGCGGGCGCTTCTCCCAGCCCGCGGCCCCTGAGAGCGCAGACACCTGGCAGATGGTCCGGCACATGGCTGAGCGGGGGATCCTTGTGGGGCCCGGCGTCTTCTACGGCGAAGCGGGCTCCGGCTATATCCGGGTCGCGCTGACGGCCACTGACGAACGGATCTCAGCGGCCGCCGAACGGTTGACTGCCTGAACCGGCCGGTTCCGTCACGAACTTTCCTGTGATCGCTCACACAAGGTAGGTTGTTCACTGTTGTCACTTGACTGTGTCTGATGAAGGAGACCGCAATGACCGAGCAGACTTCGGCCCGCCTGAGCTATCAGGGACAGGACCTGGAGCTCCCTGTGGAGACCGCCGTTGAGGGCAATGATGGCCTCAACATCGGTCCTCTGCTGAAGACCACCGGGGCCGTCACCTATGACCCCGGCTTCATGAACACCGCCAACACCAAATCGGCGATCACCTACATCGACGGCAACGAGGGCATCCTTCGCTACCGCGGGTACCCGATCGAGCAGCTCGCAGAGAACTCGAACTTCCTTGAGGTCTCCTATCTGCTGATCTACGGCGAGCTGCCGACCCCGGAGCAGCTGGCAGAGTTCGACGCCACCACGCGTCGCCACACCCTGCTGCACGAGGATCTGAAGGATTTCTTCTCGGGTTTCCCCCGCGACGCGCACCCCATGCCGGTGCTCTCCTCCGCGGTCTCCGCCCTGTCGACGTTCTATCAGGACTCCCTGGACCCGTTCGATGAGGAGCAGGTCGAGCGCTCCACCTGGCGCCTGCTGGCCAAGCTGCCCACCATCGCGGCCTACGCCTATAAGAAGTCCATCGGTCAGCCGATGCTCTACCCGGACAACAACCTCGACCTCGCAGAGAACTTCCTGCGCGGCTGCTTCGGCGTGCCTGCCGAGCACTACGAGGTGGACCCCGACGTGGCCAAGGCCCTGGACACGCTGCTGATCCTCCACGCTGACCACGAGCAGAACTGCTCCACCTCCACGGTGCGTCTTGTGGGCTCCGCCCAGGCAAACCTGTTTGCCTCCGTCTCCGCCGGCATCAACGCGCTCTTCGGCCCCGCTCACGGCGGCGCCAACGAGGCTGTGCTGAAGATGCTCAAGGAGATCCAGGCCGAGGGCATCAGCCCCGAGGACTTCATGAACAAGGTGAAGAACAAGGAAGCCGGCATCCGCCTGATGGGCTTCGGTCACCGCGTCTACAAGAACTACGATCCCCGTGCTCGCATCGTCAAGGGGCTGGCCGACGATCTGCTGGTCAAGCTCGGCGGCGACGACGAGCTCTTCGACATCGCACAGCGCCTGGAGACCGTGGCCCTGGAGGACGACTACTTCGTGGAGCGCAAGCTCTACCCGAACGTCGACTTCTACACCGGCCTCATCTACAAGGCCATGGGCTTCCCGGAGAAGATGTTCACCGTCCTCTTCGCTCTGGGCCGTCTGCCCGGCTGGATCGCCCAGTGGCGCGAAATGATGAGCGACCGCACCACCAAGATCGGCCGTCCTCGCCAGATCTACACCGGCGAGGCTCTGCGCGACTACCCGGTGAAGTAAGACCCCCCCCTTATAGCAGCAGCGCCCCGGCCGTCACGGCCGGGGCGCTGCTGCGTTCTATAGGGGAAGTTCCCGTTCGGTGATGGATTCTGACCGGAGTTCGGGCGGTCTGGGGGTCAGAATGTCGTCACAATCCGACACCGAACGGTTTGTGCGCAGGAGGGTTCGGGCGGCTCGGGCGCAGGGGGCGAGCAACCCGAACCGTAGGGGTCAGTCCTCGTCTGGGCCGAACCGCAGGACCACTGCGTCGTCGCTGTGGCCCTGGCCGCGTACCCACAGGCCGCTGTCGCGCTCCCAGCGGTACGGGCCGGCCAGCACGGACTCGATGCCGTAGTCGTAGGCCGTGGCCACGGACCAGTGGCCGAGCATCCAGAGGTAGTCATACTCCCCGTCGCGTTCGGGCACTGCGATGGTCATGACCGCCTCTGAACCCTCGCCCTCGACGGTGATGATGCCATCGGTGATGGGCTCGGGCGCGAACTCCTCCGACTCGGAGCTCTCTTCCTCAGACTCCTCGCCTTCCTCCGGCTCGGTGAAGGGCATCTGGAGGGCGTGGGGGAGCATCGCGGCGATCTCGTCGGAGACCCCCTCCGGGTTTGGGGCGGGAACCTTGGTCTCGTCCTGGCTGAGACGGCAGAACATGGTGGCCTGCTCCTGGCCGGCCAGCGGCAGGGCGAAGGCACGGGCCCGCTCATAGTGCCGGGGGTAGAACGAGGGGTCTTGCGGCCTGCCGAGGGCCTCCGCCGCCTCCTCGAGATCCATGGAGGGATCCCAGGCCGGCGGCTTGGAGGATTCCTCCTCCTCGCTGGCCACGTCGTCGTCGTTCTCTTCGTCCTGGTCCGTCTCCAGCGCTTCCTGCCAGGAGGACTCCAGCACGTCGTAGAAGCCCTCCAGAGAGATCGCCACGGACTGGGCGTTGGGACCGTCGGACCAGGAAGGGGTGCCGCGGGCGAAGAGCACGCGGGCGTCCCGCTCGTCCTCGGACTCACGCACTACCAGATCGGATTCCTGCAGGGCGATGCCGATGGTATGCACGGCGGCCTCGGGGGGAAGCCCGCGGTCTACGGCCGCGGCGGCGATCGTGGCCGCGTTGTGGGCCTGCTCGGGACTCAACCGGTGTTCGGTGCCCCCGATGCTCACCTCACAGCGCTCATCGAGGAGATACTCGTTCTCGTCGATGTACCGCCACGCCCCGTAGGCGGTGCCCGCAACCAGTGCGGAGACCGCGCCCAAGGCGGTCAGAGCCCGGCGCCGCCTCTTGCGGCGGGCCATGGTGCGGGTGGCAACGACGGGGCGTTGGCGGCGTCGGATGATCATCGCTGGTTCGGCCCGGTCTCAGTTGGCGTGCAGTGCCGCGTTGAGCTCAACCTTCTGACCCTGGCGGGGGCGGGCCTGGACCTGACCGGTGACGGAGTCGCGCAAGAACAGCAGGCCCGAGGATCCCGACAGCTCGCTGCCCTTCGCGGTCCCGGAGACCTCGCCGTTCGCATCCAGCACGGTGACCTTGGTGCCGGCGGTCAGGTACAGGCCCGCCTCCACCACGCAGTCATCACCCAGCGAGATGCCCACACCTGAGTTGGCACCCAGCAGGACGCGCTCACCCAGGGTGATCTTCTCCTTGCCGCCGCCGGAGAGAGTGCCCATGATGGAGGCGCCTCCGCCCACATCCGTGCCGTCTCCGACGACGACGCCGGCGGAGATGCGCCCCTCAACCATGGAGGTGCCCAGGGTGCCGGCGTTGAAGTTGATGAAGCCCTCGTGCATCACGGTGGTGCCCTCAGCAAGGTGGGCGCCCAGGCGGACGCGGTCTGCATCGCCGATGCGCACGCCCTTGGGCGTGACGTAGTCCACCAGGCGGGGGAACTTATCGATGCTGTGGACGGTCACGTGGCCGCGGGAGCGCAGTTTCAGCCGCGTCGTTTCGAAGCCCTCAAGCGCGCAGGGGCCGAAGTTGGTCCAGACCACGTTGGTGAGGTGGCCGAAGATGCCGTCGAGGTTGATGGTGTTGGGCTTTACGAGCCGGTGGGAGAGCAGGTGCAGACGCAGCCACACATCCGAGGTGTCGGCGGCCTGGGCGTCCAGGTCGGCCTCAACGGAGACGACCTGTGTGCGGACGCCGCGGTCGGCGTCCTCGCTCTCCGCCTCGCGCAGTGAAGCGAGCAGGGCGTCGTCGTTGTTCTCGTTCAGGGGTGCGAGGACGGGGGCGGGGAACCAGGTGTCCAGAACTGTGCCCTCAGCAGTGACTGTGGCGAGACCGTGACCGGATGCGATGCGTGCGTCAGTACTCATGGGGACCATCCTAGCGGCGGCCTAAATGTTACAGGCATGTAAACAAAACCGCGCATCGCGTTAATTTCTGCGAAAACGCTACTGACAAGGGGGCCCCTCGGGCCTAGGCTGACATGCATGAATCCCACCGCAGCCTCGGTTGGTATGCCCTCAGACGGGGCAGCCGCCGCTGAAGGGCACCAGGGCCAGAAGCCACTTGTGCGCCTGAAAGCAGTCAACAAGCACTTCGGCTCCTTCCAAGCCCTGACTGACATCAACCTCGACATTCCGCAGGGCCAGGTAGCCATCGTGATTGGCCCCTCCGGTTCGGGCAAGTCCACGCTCTGCCGCACCATCAACCGGCTTGAGACCATCGACGACGACGGCGGGTACATCGAGATCGATGGCGAGCCGCTTCCGCTGGAGGGCAAGCCACTGGCCCGACTCCGCGCGGACGTGGGGATGGTCTTTCAGTCCTTCAACCTCTTTGCCCACAAGTCGATCCTTGAGAACGTCACGCTCGGCCCCATCAAAGTCCGTGGCCTGAAGAAGGCAGAGGCCGAGAAGCAGGCCATGGAGCTGCTGGACCGTGTGGGCGTGGCCCACCAGGCCAAGAAGATGCCGGCCCAGCTCTCGGGTGGCCAGCAGCAGCGCGTGGCGATCGCCCGCGCCCTGGCGATGAAGCCTAAGGTGCTGCTCTTCGACGAACCCACCTCAGCCCTGGACCCGGAGATGGTCCAGGAGGTGCTTGACGTCATGATCGGCCTGGCCAAGGAGGGTATGACCATGGTGGTGGTGACCCACGAGATGGGCTTCGCCCGCAAAGCCGGGGACCGACTGGTGTTCATGGCGGACGGCAAGATCCTCGAGGACACCACGCCCGAGAGCTTCTTCACGAACCCCGCCACTGACCGCGCCAAGGACTTCCTCGGCAAGATCCTCGCGCACTGACTCTGCCCGAGGACAGCGGCAGGTCACAGCTTTCCCCCAACAGCGTCCAGCTGTTATTCACTCGCCCAACACCAAGGAGAGAAACAATGTCGCACCCCATCCGCAAGGCTCTGGCCTTCGCTGCTATCGCAGGACTCGGTCTGACCGCCTGCTCACCCTCCGACGTAGAGGACTCCGACAACGGGACTGACGCCGGCACGGACACCAACGGTGGCGAGTCCGGCGGCGACACCATCACCGTCGGCATTAAGTACGACCAGCCGGGTCTGGGTTTCCGCGAGGGCAACGAAGCACCCGAAGGATTCGACGTAGACGTGGCCATCGCCGTGCTCGGTGAGCTGGGCTACGCCGAGGAAGACATCGAGTGGATCGAAGCTCCCACCCCGCAGCGCGAGGACCTGCTGGAGTCCGGCCAGGCCGACATGATCTTCGCAACCTACTCGATCACCGATGAGCGCAAGGAGCGCGTGGACTTCGCCGGCCCCTACTTCGTGGCCGGTCAGGACATCCTGGTGCGCGAAGATGAGACCGAGATCGAGGGTCCTGAGGACCTCGACGGCCGCAACCTCTGCTCCGTGACCGGCTCCACGCCCGCAGAGAACGTGCGTGAGATGTACGGCGAGGGTATCAACCTGGTCGAGCAGTCCGGCTACGCCGAGTGCCTGACCTACCTCGAGTCCGGTCAGGTTGACGCCGTCACCACTGACGACATCATCCTCGCCGGTCTGGCCGCAGCCGATCAGTTCGCCGGACAGTTCCGCGTGGTCGGCAACCCCTTCTCCGAGGAGCGCTACGGCATCGGCTTGCCCCCGGAGTCCGGTGAGTTCTGCGAGGAAATCAACGAGGCCGTTCAGTCGCTGCTCGACGACGGCACCATCGATGAGCTGCTGGCCGCCAACACTGAGGGCGTGGAGTACACCGCTAGCGAAGAGCTCAACTCCAACATCGAGCTCGAGACCTGCAGCTGATCTGCCAACACCCAGTAGCGGGGGAGTGGGCTCGGGGCGCTGACTGCGCTTCGGGCCCACCCTCCTGTCACGGACCCCGCCGCTTCCGGCATCAACGAGAGGCACTGACCTGATGGAAGGCTTGCTGAGCCTGATCGAGGACTATCCGGTCTTCGAAAGTTTCTGGATGAACATCCGCCTGGCCGTACTCTCCTGCGTGCTGGCGTTCATTATCGGCGCCGTGCTGGCGCTCTTCCGGATCTCCCCGGTCCCCTCGCTGCAGTGGATCGGGGCCGCCTATGTCAATGTGGTCCGCAATACGCCCCTGACGGTCATCATGGTGATGGGCGTATTGGTGGTGTGGGGACAGCTGCACATCAACTTTTCCGAGGACTTCGGCCGCAACTTCTTCCTCTTCGCCGTGGCAGGTCTGACCCTTTACCACGCACCGTTCTTCTGCGAGGCTATCCGCTCCGGTGTCAACACCGTGCCGGTGGGGCAGGCCGAGGCCGCCCGATCCATCGGGCTGAGCTTCCTGCCGGCTGCGCGCCTGGTCATCTTCCCGCAGGCGCTGCGCGGGGCCATCACCCCCATTGGCAACACGGTCATCTCCCTGACCAAGAACACCACGGTGGCCGCGGCCGCATCAGTCACTGAAATCTCTGCCGTGATGCGCTCCATGATGGAGTTCAACCCGAACCTCATGATCTACATCTTCCTGACCGTGGCGCTGGGCTTCTGCATCATCGTCATCCCGATCGGTCTGCTGACCACCTATCTCTCCAACAAACTGGCGGTGGCACGATGAGCGCACAGACAGTTCTCTTCGACGCGCTGGGTCCCAAAGCCAAGGCACGGATCCGCATCGCCAACATCGTGGCCGTCCTTGTGGTGCTGGCCCTGCTCGCGGTCGTCCTCTGGCGCCTGCACGACCAGGGCCAGCTGGCACCGGAGCGCTGGCTCAACGCCGTCAACGCCACGGCTTGGCAGCACTATCTGCTGCTGGGACTGCAGTTCACCCTGCAGGCGGCGGCAATCTCGGTGGTCACAGCCACCGTCTTCGGTTTGGTCTTCGGGTTCCTGCGCCTGGTGCCGCTGGCACCCGTCCGGTGGCTGGCCGGCATCGTGGTGGAGTTCTTCCGCGCGGTGCCCGTGCTGGTGCTCATGGTCTTCTTCTACATGATGCTCTCCCGCATCGTGGTGCCCCAGACAGGGATGGACCCCAGGGACGCGCCCTACTGGGCAGTGATCATCGGCCTGACCCTCTACAACGGATCGGTGATCGCAGAGCTGGTGCGCTCCGGCGTGCGCGGCCTGCCCAAGGGGCAGCGCGAGGCGGCCTATGCCATCGGTATGACCGAAGGGAAGTCCCTGCGTCTGGTGGAGATTCCCCAGGCCCTGGTGGCGATGATGCCTTCTCTGCTGAGCCAGTTCGTGATCATCCTGAAGGACTCGGCGCTGGGTTACATCATCGGCTTCTCTGAGCTGCTGCGCTACGCCAACCAGCTTGGTGCCGGCTACGGCAACATCCTGCAGGCACTCACGGTGGCCGCGGTGATCTTCATCCTGCTCAACTTCGCGCTGACCTGGCTCGCGCAGAAGCTAGCCTCCCGGCTGAGTTCCCGAACCTCGGGCGAAACCTCGGTGGAGAACCCCGGAGTGGTCCAGGCCGCCGTCGGCAAATAACCTCGCCCGATCTGCGGGTATCCTCAGGCGCTGATCCGCTGGCTGCGGGTCGCGTGCTGGGCAATGAGCTCAGCACGCACCTGCGCGCCCAGCCCGGGCGCAGTGGGCACCTGCACCACTCCAGCCTCGGCGGTCACCTCGGGGTCGACGATGTCCTCGGCGTAGTACTTGGCACTGGCCGAGACATCCGAGGGCAGGGTGAACCCGGGCAGCGAGGAGATCGCCACATTCGCCAACCGTCCGATGCCGAACTCATGCATACCGCCGCACCACACGGGCCAGCCGGCCTCCTGCGCCAGAGCATGAGCCTCACGGGCAGCGGTCAGGCCTCCCATGCGTGACACCTTGATGTTCAGCACCCCGCCGGCCTGCAGCGCGATCGCCGTGCGCAGATCATCCAGGGTCTCGACCGATTCGTCCAGGCACACCGGGGTCTGCAGCTGAGCTTGCAGCCGGGCGGAGTCCAGCAGGTTCCGTGGAGCGAACGGCTGTTCGATCATGGTCAGGCCGTACTCGTCCAGCGTGCGGAAGACATCGAAGGCCGCGACATCCCCTGGGTAGGCACCGTTAGCGTCCACATGGACGTCGAGCTCGGGATAGGCCTGACGAACAGCCCGGACTGGCTCCACATCCCACGGCGTTCCGGCGCCAGAGATCGGTGCGATCTTCAGCTTCACGCGCGGGTATCCAGCGTCGACATGCTTCTGCACCTGCGTCAGGAGTTCATCGATGCTGGGTTCGATGCCCAACGAGACGCCAGCCACCACGGAGTCCCGAGTTCCGCCCAGCGCCCGGCCCAGTGGCACCCCCGACTTCAGGGAATGCAGCGTCCACGCGGCCATGTCGACTCCGGCCTTCGCGAAGAAGTGCCCCCGGACCTTCGAAAAGAGCGCGGAGACTTCATCGGGGTGCTCCCACTGGGCGCCGAGCACGGCCGGCAGCAGGAATTCAGTGGCCACGTGCCACGCCGTCGTCGTGGTCTCTGGTGCATAGTAGGGGCCCGCCGGGGAAGCGATCTCACCCCAGCCCACGGCGCCGTCGTCGTCGATGAGCTCCACCAGAAGGTGCCGCAGCGAGGACTTGCGGTGGGAACTGGTTTCGAAGGAATGAACCAGGGGAAGCTCGACGTCGTGGAGCACGGCCTCAACAATGCGCATGGTGCCTCTTCCTAGGGCTTCTCAAAGGTGTAGACGGCGGAATGGGCGTCGGCCCGGCGGCAGGAGACTGCCTCAAAGCCTTCGTCAAAGAGGGAACGCACGCTCTGGCGGAGCGAGGCGGCCAGATCAGGGTCCGCGGGCTTGGCCGCCGGAACCCCCAGTGCGACGACGTCACCTTCGCGGGAGATCTCTCCCACGGCGACACCCGGGGAAGGAGGGGAGAGCGGTGGGTCCTGAGAGACGGGGTCGGCGAAGCGCCATTCCACCGTGATGCGGTCGGTGCCGGGCAGGCCTTGGGCGTCCGGGGTGAACCAGCGACCCCGGGCACCCAAGACGTCCAGGTTGAAGTGCGCGTTGCGAGCCAGCAGCGGGTCGTAGGTCCAGCGCATGCGCTGCGCGCCGTTGGCGGCGGCCAGTGAGGCCTGGACCTGTTTGAGGGAACGGCCTACTCCCTGCCCCTGCAGCACGGAGCTGACAACGGCCGCCTGGGACCAGTGATAGGTGTGGGGATCATCCGGAGTCGGGTCCACCGCCGTCCATCCGAAGGCGAAGGCCAGCACTGTCCCGGAGACGTCCACGGCCCCGACCACCGAGCCGGAGTTCCCGCTCAGGGAAGCCAGCAGGCGGGGATTCAGGCTCTCGTCCTCACCGGTGTAGCCGAAGACTCCGCGGTAGAGCTGACAGGCCTGCTTGAACTCCCCGTAATTGACCAGCTCGCGGACCACTAGCCCGCTGGAGAGCTCCAGCCGGGCCGCGGGGCGATTCGCAGCAGAGGGCCTCATCATGGGTCTAGGTTACTCAAGGCAGGAGTCACTAGTCTGGAAGAGTGAGTATTCCCACCGATAAACCCACAGCCCTGGTGACCGGCGCCTCCCGCGGCATCGGTCGAGCGATCGCCGAGGACCTCGGCCGAGACCATCACATCATTGTGGCCGGCACCTCGCCCGAGCGTGTTGAAGCCGCGGCGCAGTCCCTGCCCAGTGCGACACCGCTGGTGGTGGATCTGCGTGACATTCCCGCCATCCCCGCCGCGCTGGAGCAGCTGCAGCTGCAGCGCCTAGACGTCTTGGTCCACAACGCCGGGGTCGCGTGGCTGCGCCCGGTCGCCGATGCTCAGCCGAACGAGTGGCAGGAGATGTTCACCGTGAACCTCTTCGCCGTTGCTGAGCTCACGCGGCTGACCCTTCCGCTGCTGCGCGAAGCCCGGGGGCAGGTGATTGCTGTGAACTCGGGCTCAGGATATGTCTCCCGGATCAACTCCGCGATGTACTCAGGGACCAAGTTCGCCCTGCGTGCCTTCACCGACGCCCTTCGGGAGGAGGAGCGCGGACAGGTGCGCGTCACCTCCATTCACCCTGGGCGGGTGGATACGGACATGCAGGTGCAGCTGCAGCAGCAGATGGGCGCCGAGACCTATGACGGCAGCGTCTACGTCAGCCCTGAGTCCATCGCGCGTACCGTCCGCCTCGCTGTGGACATGGACCCGGCCTCCACCGTTGAGGAGCTCTCCATCCGCCCGGTGGCTCAGAAGCGCTGAGGCGGACTGAACCGGCCGCTAGCGGCCCCGGGCCCGGCTCTGAGCTGAGGAACTGTTCGTTCGGTGATGGATTTCTACCTCGTTTTCGGCTCTTTCGAGGGAAACTAGCGGCGGAATCCATCACCGAACGGAAGAGATCTCTAAGGGTCCTGGGCCGGAGGCTCCCAGGCCCGCAGCTGATCCAGCAGGTCCTCAGGGGTGTCCGCAATGACCAGCGCGTCGCGGCGCCAACCGGCGATGAAGCCCTCGGCCACCTGATGGTCGATCATCTTCAGCAGCGGGTTCCAGAATCCTTTGGTGTTGTACAGCGCTACGGGCTTGGCGTAGATCCCCAGGTACTGCCAGGTCCAGACCTCAAAAAGCTCCTCCAGGGTTCCCATGCCTCCGGGGAGGGTGACGAAGGCATCGCCGAGTTCGCCCAGTCGAGCCTTGCGAGTGTGCATATCCGGCACCACCTCCAGATGGGTGAGCCCCTGGTGCGCGACCTCACGCTCAGTCAGGACCTCCGGGATGATGCCGGTGACCTCGCCTCCCGCCTCCAGCGCCGCGTCGGCGACCTGCCCCATCAGGCCCACCTTGCCGCCGCCGTAGACGATGCCGATCCCGGCCTGGGCTACCGCTGCCCCGAAGCGCCGCACCTCACGCTGGTAGGTCAGATCATGCCCGGAGGCTCCGCCGGTGAAGATGCTCAGCTGCGTCAGATTCGTCACGGTCACCATCCTACGAGTGGGGGAAGCTCGCCCGGTCTGGCCCGCCAGATCAGGTACGGCGACGGCGTCCGGCCTCCCGATTTCACACGCGGGGAATCCTCCTGCTAGACTCTTTCAGTCGCATTCCTCCGTAGCTCAATGGCAGAGCACTCGACTGTTAATCGAGCGGTTGTTGGTTCGAGTCCAACCGGGGGAGCTGAAGAAAATGAAGAGGCCTCTGCCGTTCGGCAGGGGCCTCTTCTGTCTTTCGTTAGGATGAGTCACCGTGACTGTTTCCTCCACCGCTTCCGCCGATATTGCCCGCCTGATCATCTCCTGCCCGGACCAGCCCGGCATCGTCGCCGCGGTCACGCAGACCATTGCCGAGCTGGGCGGAAACATCATCAGTCTGGACCAGTACTCCACTGGTGTGGAGGGCGGACGCTTCTTCCAGCGCACGGTCTTCCATCTCCCCGGGCTGGCTGCGGCGAGGCCTCGCGTTGAGCAGGCCATTGAGAAGAAGCTTGCCGACGCGTTCGGCATGGAATGGTCGCTGACCGAGGTGAGCCGTCCCAAGCGAGTCGCGATCTTCGCCTCCAAGACCGATCACTGCCTGCTGGACCTTCTCTGGCGCCACCGTCGAGGCGAGATTCCCATGGACATCACCATGGTGATCTCCAACCATCCCGACCTGGCCGATGATGTGCGCGCTTTCGGCATCCCCTACTTCCACGTGCCGGTGATCAACGGCGATAAGGCAGCGGCAGAGGCCAAGCACCTGGAACTCCTGCAGGGCAACGTCGACCTCGTTGTGCTGGCTCGCTATATGCAGATTCTCTCCAGCGGCTTCCTCGAGCAGGTCGGGGCTCCGGTGATCAACATCCACCACAGCTTCCTGCCAGCCTTCATCGGCGCCGGCCCCTATCAGAAGGCTAAGGACCGGGGTGTGAAGCTCATCGGCGCGACGGCGCACTACGTCACCGAGGATCTGGACGAAGGCCCAATCATCGAGCAGGACGTGATTCGTGTCTCCCACGCCGACGACGTCGCTCAGCTAACGCGCTACGGTGCCGACGTGGAGCGCGGTGTCCTCTCTCGTGCGGTGAAGTGGCACTGCGAGGATCGAGTGCTGCGGCACGGGAACTCCACCATCGTGTTCTGAGCTGCCGCCGCTGATGCGGTACCGGCATGCCGGGTTCTGGCAGCAGAAAGCCCGCCCGTGAGCTTGAGGGCCACGGGCGGGCTAATGCGCCGGACTAGGCGCTGGCTGCCTCGTCCTTTTGCTCGAGGTGCTCGTGTCCGGTGTTCTTCTGCTCGCTGGCGGTCACTTCCGCCTTCTGCGCTCCCGAGGTGATGGAGATGCGGTGAGGCTTCTCCTCGGCGTAGACGCCCGCCACGCGAACGGTGAGGACTCCGGCGTCGTAATCGGCGCTGATGGCGTCCTGGCTCACCGCCTCGGGAAGCGTCACGGTGCGGGAGAATGAGCCGTAGCGCACCTCACGCATACCCTCGGCCTCGCGGCGCATCTTCCGCTCGCCGGAAACGGTGAGGGTCCGCCCGCCGCCGCTGAGCTCAACGGAGACGTCGTTGTCAGGGTCCAGGCCGGGCAGATCGGCGGCGAGCACCAGATCCTCGCCTTCCCGGTGCGCATCGATGGCGGGGACAAAGCCGGCGCGGCGCTGTGCGTCGTCGGCCAACGGGGCACGCACCTGGCGGAGCACGTCGTCAATCAGGGAGAACGGATCCAAGCGGGTCAGGGTGGGGTTGATCATCAGCAATCAGCTCCTTCTTCACTCATTGCTTACAACGGCAACAGCACCCGTGTGCTGTCACCTCCCTCAACGGTCTGGAGGCGTCTTGTATTCCAAACTTGAGCGGACTTCGCTCACTTTTTTTGGGGGCGGCGTCAGCAAATTGAGTCATACAAGTCTTGCGTTGTGGACGCCTTGCTAACTAAGGCGCACCTTCCTGTAGTGTAAGGCTATGCCTGACGCCGTCTCCGCGCCCTCCGGCGCTACGCCAACCTCCGCGCCTCGCAAGCCCCGCGTGCAGCACCTCCTGAAGGTCGTGCGTCGCGAGAGCCTCAGCCCGCACATGGTGCGTCTGGTGCTCGGGGGAGAGGGGTTCAGTGGCCTGGAGTTCAAGGACGCGACGGATCAGTACATCAAGCTTCTCTTCGCAGATCCGGCCTTGGAGCTTGAGCGTCCCTACGATATGGACGCTCTGCGTGAGCGCCTCCCCATGGATCAGATGCCCGTGACCCGCACCTACACGATTCGCCACGTGGACCACGCCCGCGGGGAGATCTGGGTGGACTTCGTGATCCATGGTGAGGAGGGCCTGGCGGGCCCGTGGGCGGCTCGTGCCCAGCCCGGGGATCTCATCAGCTTCTTTGGGCCCGGCGCGGGATACTCGCCCCGCGAGGATGCTCAGTGGCACCTCATCGCCGGAGACGAGGCGGCACTGCCTGCCATTGCCGCTGCCTGTGAATCAATGAGCGACAGCGCACGGGGGCTGGTCCTGCTCGAGGTGCAGGACGCCGCTGAGGAGGTGCCGTTCTCCGCGCCCCCAGGCGTCGAGGTGCGCTGGTTGCACCGAGGTGCCCCGTTCAGCCCTGAGAGCACCCTCCTGGCGACCGCGCTGAGTGAGGTGCAGATTCCCGCAGGCGATGTGCAAGTCTTCATCCACGGTGAGCGGGAGCAGATGAAGGCCGTACGCAGACTCCTCGTGCAGGAGCGGGGGCTGGACCGCAAGGGGATGTCCCTCTCCGCGTACTGGGCCTATGGGCGCAGAGAAGACCAGTTTCAAGCGGAGAAGAGAACCTCCGTGGGCAAGATCGATCCCGAATAGGACTCGTTGCGGGTGGCCTGGTCCTCTCAGCCTCCGGTCACGCCCGCACTCGTGCCCACGATCATGGCGACGACGACCATGCCGACCAGCGCGAGGACCGTGATAGCGGCGCAGATCCCCCCGTACTTGGTATAGCCGTCCAGCCGGTGATCTTTGCGGTCACGCATGGTGCCTGAGAGCAGCAGGAACAGGTCAATGATCGTCCAGGCGCCCACGATCCCCAGGAGTGCAAGTCCTGCACTGGTCAGCTCGACGGCGAGTAGGACCAGTCCGGCACAGAACAGGGCGGTCTTCAGTAGCGCGGTAGGCAGTAGGCCCAGGTAGTACCGCTGCGCGCCGATGGGGCCCAGAAAGAGGGCGAGAGTCCAGGCGATGAGGAACTTCTTCTCCGAAATTGGCTGTGTCTCGAAGGCGAGCCGGTCCTGCTCGGTATAGGTATTGGCGTAGAGCTCGTCGAGGTCATAGTCACCGGCCATGCCCTCATTGTAGGTGGGCAGTCTGCACGCTGACCGGGGGTGCCCGGGCTTCGTCCAGGTCGAGGGTGATAGTTTGGACGTAATCGGTCAGCAGATTCGAATGATGGAGGCGTAGTCTTGGCCAAGACTGGCACCGCGCACAAGGGCACGGCCCCACGCACGTCGCTGTTCGACCTCATCAAGGTCGTGCTTCGGCTGGGTCCGAAGCAGATCACCGACGAAATCCAGCTGGCCATCGGCCAGATGAAGGCCAAGGGCATCGCCGCCGGCATCGCCGCCGGTCTTATGGTGGTGGGACTGGTCTTCGTGACCTTCCTGGTGGTGGCGCTCATCGTCGCCGCCATCGCCGCCTTCGCTCTCATCTTCGAGCTCTGGGCCGCCGCGCTGATCGTGGCCGGCATCTTCCTGCTGATTGCGGTGATCTTCGCACTCATCGGCGTAGCCAAGTTCAAGAAGGCAATGCCCCTGGTCCCGGAAGACGCCATCCGCGGTCTGCGTATGGACCTCGGAGTTGCACGCGAAGGCACCGACTTCGATCCGCGATCCCTGGACCGTGCGGACGAGCAGAAGCGCAAGGCGAAGGAAGAGGCCAAGCGCCGCGCCGCCGAGGACAAGAAGAAGCCTGGCGCGGGCCAGCCCACCCAGCCCACTTATCGTGAGCTGCTGCGTCGCACGGCGCTGCGCCGCGACCACATCGCCGGTCTCCAGGACCAGCTCACCTCTCGGTTGCCCAAGCGCAAGGTCGCCGACGACGATCTGGCAACCTCGCCGCTGGACGATGCACCCCAGACCGCACAGCCCACCCCGGCAGGGGCAGCCTCGTCCCAGGATGATCCGGCCGCAAAGGCCAAAGAGTTCGTCTCTGCACGCTGGAAGCCCTTGAGCGTGGCGGCTGGCTCCGCCGCGGCCGGAGCGGTCTTCCTGCGTGAGCTGATCAAGAAATAGACGTACGCCGCCGTGAGACTCATAGGTGCCGGAACCCGGGAGGGTTTCGAGTACACCGTCAAGACGACGTTCTGGACTGTTCCGAATGTCATCACCATCCTGCGCTTCCTCCTGGTGCCGGTCTTCGTCTGGTTCGTCAGCGAAGGTTCGTACTGGGAGGCGTTCTGGGTCCTCGTCGTCCTTGGCGCGACGGACTGGATCGACGGGTTCGTCGCGCGGTTCTTCAACCAGCTGAGCACTGTGGGACGCTGGCTGGATCCGCTGGCAGATCGTCTGGCTATGGTCATCGTCACGGCAGCCTTGGTGTACTTCGAGGTAGCCCCCAGTTGGCTGCTATGGCTGATTCTGCTTCCGGACTTTCTGCTGTTCCTCAACTCCGCGGTGCTGTTCGCGGGGTCGCCTCAGCTGCCGGTCTCGGGCATGGGCAAGATCCGCACCGCGTGCCTCATGGTGGCGCTGCCGCTACTGCTGCTGGCCCAGCTGGAGGATTTTGCCGAGCTGCTGGCCGGGCTCTTCCCGCTGGTGGCCGAGTCTCTGCTGATCGCTGGAGGCATCATGCATGTGATCGCCTCCCTCGACTACTTCTTCCAAGCCCACGCCAAGTTCCGGCGCCTGCGCACCCAGGGCATCAACCCCTGGGACAGGAAGCGCTGGGCGCAGCCCGCCCTCGAGAACGCCTGAGGTCCATCACACGTGAGTACAGCTGAGACGCTGAAAATCCTCATCGCCGCTGATACCTACCCGCCCGACGTCAACGGAGCTGCCGTTTTCGGTTACCGTCTGGCTCGCCATATGAGCGCCCGCGGGCACGAGGTGCATATCGCTGCGGCCCGGCCCGGTCCGGGACCGGATACGGTGGAGCAGCGCCCGGAGGCGACTATCCACCGCTTCCGTTCCTTCAAGGCTCCGACGCATGAGTACTACAGGCTTTGCCTGCCATGGATGATCGAACCCTCGATGAACCGCCTGGTCGCGGAGCTTGAGCCGGACGTGGTGCATGTTCAGTGCCATTACATGATCGGCAAAGCGGCAATCCTCGCGGCGGAGAAGCATCGTGTGCGGACCATCGCCACCAACCATTTCATGCCGGAGAACCTCGATCCGTTTCTGCCCTTCCCCCGGTGGTTCAAGCGCATCGTCTCGCGCAACTCGTGGCGAGATATGGGGAGACTGATGGGCAAGGCGTCGGTGGTCACCACGCCCACGCCACTGGCTGCGGAGACGATGAAGGACAAGGCCGGATTCGACCGTGTGCTGCCTCTGTCCAACGGCATCGATGTGGACTACTACGCTCCACGCTCGGGGGAGGACATCGCCCGGCATTCCCGCCCCACGGTCCTCTTCGTGGGCCGCCTGGCGGTTGAGAAGAACGTCGACGTCCTGATCCGTGCCATCGCTCTCACCGACCCGTCCTTGGACATTGGTCTGGAGATCGTCGGTGACGGTGAACAGCGTGACCGACTCCGCGAGCTCATCACGGAGCTGGGGTTGGATGATCGAGTCAGTATGCGCGGCCACGTAGGAGACGTGGAACTGCGGCGGGCCTACATCGCGGCAGACGTCTTTTGCCAACCGGGCACCGCTGAGCTGCAGTCCTTGGTCTCGCTGGAGGCCATGAGTGCCGGGAAGCCTGTGGTGCTCGCTGACGCGTTGGCGCTTCCCCATCTGGTCTCTGAAGGGGAGAACGGTTATCTCTTCGAGCCGTTCAACGCCGAGGATCTGGCCCGGCGTCTGGAACAGATCTTCCAGCTCACTGCCTCCGAGCGCGCCACCATGGGCCGTGCAAGCCGGGAGAAGGCCAATCAGCATGCGATTGCCAAAACCATGGCTGCCTACGAAGCCTTGTACCAAGGCGCAGACTGGGTCTACACAGATCAGTTCGAGGAGTCCTGAGGGCTGCCCTCAGCTACTATGGACCAGCGTGGTTCGGCGTGTGACGCCGGGCCCGCGCAGGGGGAGTTAGCTCAGTTGGTTAGAGCAGAGGACTCATAATCCTTGGGTCACGGGTTCAAGTCCCGTACTCCCTACAGTGTGACGGCAGGGCGCTCAGCAATGAGCGCCGCATGGGGACGGCTCCCTTGGTCCTGCCTGGTGACAGTGCGCGATACGCGGAAGCCCGCCCCGAGCAGCGCATGCCGGATCTCAGGGACAGGCCAGGTATAAGCCGGGGCCACCGCGTGGTCAAAGGGTCTCAGGTCTGGACCCTCAAACACACCGAGAAGCACGGACCCGCCAGGACGCAGGGA
This sequence comes from Nesterenkonia flava, assembly GCF_031432335.1. Lineage (NCBI taxonomy): Bacteria > Bacillati > Actinomycetota > Actinomycetes > Micrococcales > Micrococcaceae > Nesterenkonia > Nesterenkonia flava. Next base: position 70,660 of record NZ_JAVKGT010000005.1, read on the forward strand.
CCGGAAGAAGCCCTCCAGGAGGCCGGGCACCTCCTGCGGTTCTGTGTGAATTATGGAGTACCAGGCGAGGATCCCGCCTAAGGACTCAGCAGCTGCAGGCAGGGACTCCAGCGTCCCGAGCTGAAATGAGACGTCCGGGTAACGGCGTGAGGCGTGCCTGATGAAAGCAGGCACCATGTCAATTCCGCGGACGGACACCCCTCTGCTCTGGAGCAGCTTTGTCCAGTGGCCTGGACCGCAACCGGCGTCAAGGACCAAGCCTTCGAGACCGTCAGCCCAGTCGGTGATCGTCTCCACATCTTTGTAGGCCATAGCATCCAACGAGCCCAGCGCCGCAATGTACTCAGCAGCGCGCGCACCGTAGGCGGCGGAGACCTGGCCCGGTGAGGATGCCATCATTCGCCCAGGCCCAAGAAGACCTGCGCGGTCTCTTCCCACTCCGGCAGAGTCTGACGACGTCTCGCTGCCTTCTCGGCTAAGGAGTTCCGCAGTTCAGGGTCCTCGAAGTACCTGCGCAGCGTCTCCGACCATTCCGCGGGGGAGCGGGGATCCGCGACCAGACCGGCGTCGGCCGCTGCCTCCTGGGCGCCGGTTCCCTCGGAGACCACGGCCGGGACTCCCTGCGCGCAGGCTTCGGTGACCACCATCCCGTAGGTCTCCACCAGTGAGGGCAACAAGAGAAGATCGGTCTGCCCCCACAGTGCGGTGACCTCGCCGGGGTTGAGCACCCCGCGGTACTCAACCCGCCCGGGAAGCCGCTCCCTCGCTTCCTTCAGAACCTGGACGCCCCATGGCGTCTCGGCCCCGGGGCCCGCCAGGACCCAAGTCCACTCGTAGTCGAGCAGCGGCTCCAAGGCGTCGATCAGCAGTCTGTGGTTCTTCAGCGGGTTCAGTGCTGCCACCGTAGTGAGCCGCACGACGCTGCCTGGGCCTGGTGCATAGGACGAGGCCGGGCTGTCCCTGTGGCTCGAGGGCCGGTCCGTCGAGGCCCGCTGCCCTGGGTCCGGGAGCCCTGAGTCCCGCTGCCCTGAGTCCGGGAGTCCTGAGTCCCTGTGCACTCCAGGTACTGCCACGTGAACGTCCTGTCGGCGGTAGCGTCGACGCAGCTCATCGGCTCCCCAGCTGCTGACCGCCACAACATGCGGCGCGTTCAGGACTGCCCACCTCTCCCGAGACACCACCTCGGGGTCACCGAGACCCTCAGCTTCCTGAGCCGCGGCTGCCGGAAGATGGACCAAGAGAACGTCCGCGGCAGGGGAAGCGCCGTCGAACAGTTCAGGGTGGGCCGAGCCCAGGAGACCGTCCACCACCACCAGCCCCGATCCGGCAGTATCGACTCCGTGAGCGAGGCGAGCAGACCGGACCCCCTCCACATCGAGGGCAGCCGCGCCGTCCTGCGGAGGCAACGCGATCACGGAAGTCTTCACGCCCATCCGGTTCAGCGCGGCCCGGACCTGCTGGTTGTACCGCAGCCCTCCGCTGACGGTGCCCAGGTCAGGCTCGATCCACAGCATCACGCGGACGCGGTGCCCCACTCCAGTTCGATGCGGGCCGAGGCTCGGGCCCGCGGATGCTCCTCGGCTGCCACTTCCAGAGCTCGCAGCTGGTGATCCTCCGGAAGCGCCTCCGCCAGACGCAGGGCGATGTGCTGGCAGACGACTTCGGTAGTGCTGAGCTTGTTGAGGAAGTCCGGGTGCTCATCGAGGTTCTGATAGCGCAGGGGGTCGAGGACCTCAGAGAGCATCTCCGTGGCCATCCCGATGTCCATCACCACCCCGTGTTCGTCCAATCCCTGGCGTTCGAAGGTCGCGGTGATGGCCAGCGTCGCCCCGTGCAGCCGCTGGGCAGGGCCGAAGAACGGGTCCTTCAGCGAATGCGCGATCATCACGTGGTCATCCACACTGAGTCGGAACACCGGGGTGGTTTCAATCATGGTCGTACGCTCCTTTAGGTCTCAGTCGTCTCGTTCGCCGTAAGTCACTACATGCAGCATCTCACTGCGGGTCCAGTCCGCGCCCAGGGCGAAGTCGTCCATGACGCGGGGAAGCTCATCGAGTGGGCTGGAGCCGGTGATGAGTTGGTCGAACCGCTCATCGAGCAGCCCCAGCGCGGTGGAGAGGCGCTCCGCCCGGCTTCGGCGCAGGCGCTTGGGTGCGGCGACTTCGCCCACCTGGCTGCCGATGATCCGAAGCCGTCTTGCGTGAAAGTCCGCGCCCAAGGGCACCTGCGGGGCGCGCTCGCCGTACCAGGAAAGCTCCACAAGAGTGCCGTCGTCGCCGGTGATCTCCAGGGCTCGGCTCAGCCCCGCCTCCGTGGCGGAGGTGTGAATCACCACGTCGTGGTCCGACGAGGCGTCCTCAGGAGCCACTGCCGTCAGACCCAGGGCGGAGATGAAAGCGCGGCGCCGCTCATCAACTTCAAGAACCTCTACGCGCTGCGGGCTCAGCTGCGACACCAGCAGTGCGGTGCACAGTCCCACAAGACCACCCCCGACGACGGCGACCCGCTCGGCCAGTGAGATCTGGGCTTCCCAGATGCCGTTCAGCGCCACCTCCGCCAGTCCGGCCAGCAGCGCCCGAGAGGAGGGACAGTTGTCGGGAACGGGGTGCGCGGCCTCCTCGGGGACCACGATGTGGCTGCGGTGTCCCGCCAGCGTGAAGACTCTGCGGCCGCGCAGGGACTCTGGACCCTCGAGCACCTCGCCCACGTTCAGATAACCGTGGGAGACGGGTGCCGGCAGGCTCCCGAGCTGAAACGGGGCACGCATCAGCTCTGCAATCCGGTCCGGAACCTCGCCCCGGTGCACCAGAGTCTCGGTACCCCGGGAGATCCCTGAGACCTCGGTGCGGATGAGAATCTCACCATCGCCCGGGCTCGGCGCCTCAGTGCTGCGCAGGGTGCCCTGCCACGGGGCCTGCGTCCAATACTCCTGTGCTCTCTCCACCCGCCGATCCTCCCAAGTCAGTCCGGATACAACCTGAAAGCTGGAACAATGGGCGTGTGAGACTCTTCGTGGACTGCCGCTACGTCCGGACCCAGGTGCATGACGGGATCTCCCGCTACACCGCCTCGCTGGTGGAGGCCGCTGCTGAGCTTGCGGAGATCACCATGCTCATCCACGATCCCCGGCAGCTGAACCTGCTGCCGGAACTGCCGTCGGTCACCATCTCCTCGCCGACCTCCGCGCGCGAACCTTTCGTGGCCCGGCAGGTCAATGGTCTCCGGCCAGACGTCGTCTTCTCTCCCATGCAGACGATGGGCAGCACAGGAAGGGCCTACCCCCTGATCCTCACGCTCCACGACCTGATTTACTACGAGCACCCGACGCCCCCACGGGACCTTCCGGCACCCGTGCGGCTGGGGTGGCGGCTCTATCACACCTCGTATGCGCCGCAGCGCTTCGCCCTGAACAGGGCCGACGCCATCGCGACCGTCTCAGAGACCACCCGGGGGCTCATTGCCGAGCATCGGCTGACCCGGCGTCCGGTTCACGTCATCCCCAACGCTCCGCAGCCGGTTGACCAGGCGCGGGAGCCGGGGGAGGGGGCCCGTAAAGAGCTGGTCTATATGGGCTCGTTCATGGAGTACAAGAATGTCGAGGCAGTGATCGCGGGCCTGAACCTGCTGCCGGACTACCGGCTGCATCTGTGCTCACCCATTACTCCCGCCCGGCGAGCCCAGCTCAGCGGACTGGCAGACCGTCCGCGTCAACTGGTCTTCCACAACGGTATTCCGGAGGAGGACTATCAGCAGCTGCTGCGCTCTGCCACTGCCCTGGTGACTCTGTCCCGGGCAGAGGGTTATGGCCTGCCCGTTGTGGAGGCAATGAGTCACGGCACTCCCGTGATCGTCTCCGACCTGCCGATCTTCCGGGAGATCACGGCGGCAGCGGTTCGCGATGCCGGTGCCCAGGCGGTCCGCAGTCCCGAGCAGATGGCGGCAGCGGTACGGCGGCTGGAGGACCCGCAGGTGTTCCGCTCAGCGAGCCGGGCCGCCCGGCGTCAGAGCCAGACCTATACGTGGCAGGACTCGGCCCAGCGTCTGGTGGCGCTCGCCGAGTCGGTGATGACGACTCGTTAGAGGCGCCTCGAGCACTGGAAACTCCCAGCGGATGTTCAGCGCAGCCCTCTGTTAGGACCCCTGGCGCGTCTGTAGAGTCGCTGGCATCGCGGCTCCTATCACCGCGGTGACGGACGATCCCCAAAGGAGGAGATGTCATGACGACCAAGGTCGAGAAGAGCATCGTCGTAGAAGTTCCGCTGTCCACCGCCTATAACCAGTGGACCCAGTTCGAGGACTTCCCGCATTTCATGGGTGGTGTCTCATCCGTTCGCCAGCTGGACGACAAGCGATTGGAATGGGTCGCTGAGATCGGCGGCGTCCGCCGGGAATGGAAGGCCGAGATCCTCGAGCAGGTTCCCGACCAGAAGATTGCCTGGACGACGACCGAGGGTGCCCAGAACTCGGGAGTCGTGACGTTCAACGCGGCAGGCCCGGAGAGCACCGAGGTGCACCTGGTGCTGGAGTACGACCCTGAGGGATGGGTGGAAAAGGCCGGGGACAAGCTCAATGTCGTGGACAATCGCGCAGAGAAGGATCTTGAGCGGTTCAAGGAGCTCATTGAGTCCGAGGGCTACGCCACCGGTGCGTGGCGAGGCGAGATCGGCCAGGGAGGCGGCTCAGGCACCTCCCTGTGACGTGACAGGCTGACCGCCCAGCAGGCATCCCCAGTGCCTCTGTTCGGTACCGTGCCTGTTCTGTAGCTGGACCCCGGCGGCCCATCCGCCGGGGTCCAGCTGTGCCGGATACCGCCCCGTGCGTTTTTCGCTCAGCGTGGGTCCAGCGGCAGAAGCCCCGAGGGTTCGAGCTCGCCGAGGAGAAGCAGCGGTTTGATGTAGTCGCCGTAGACGTGCACACCCCGCTGCACGCAGGGCTGGTCGCAGCGAGTGCTGCCATCCTCGTAGACGCTCAGGTGCGCGATGATCTCGCCGCGGCCGTCTGCCGGCACGCGGAGCAATCCGCCACCCGGAGGGGCCAGAGCCGCTCCGCGGTGTCGCGCCGCCCAGGGAGACCGCCGCTAGGCTCACGCAAGGAAACCGCTCAAAGCTGAATAGGTTGGTGCTTCACGGGGTCAGCGCTTCGGCCAGGAAAGTTTCCAGGACTGACGCATCGCCTTCGACCATGACTGATTCCTGGTCCGCGCGCCCCCAGAGCATCAAGGCCAGGGCGGAAGCGGTGCCTATCACCTCCGCAGAGTGCGCTTGCGGAGTAGGCCTTCCTAGCTGCCAGGACCGGCCCAGATCCCTTGCCTGAAGCTGCAATTGAGCATCTGGCACTGTTGCGCGGCCTTGGGTGACCTGCCGCGGATACATGACGTTGACGACCTCATCGATGCAGTCGCCCCACACCGCTGTATCAATATCGGGCTCCGGTTTACCCAGGGCGCTGCGCAGATCCCACAGGTGGATCAGCGTCTCATGTGCCTGGCGCCGGTGCCAGAAGCTGACGCGGCCTCTACCCGTCAGCATGGTGCATTCCCGATACGGGGCGACCTCTCGCAGCGTGCTGAGCAGCAGGTCTGCTCGAACGGCATAGCGTTCGGCCATAGTGATGAGTTCTACGTCCTGGCTGGGTTCAGGGGGTTGGTCGGTACATTTACTGGCTGCCCATACGTGGACGCTGCCCAGATGATCGGCCAGCTCAGTGATAGTCCATGACCGCAGGAGCGAACGGGAGAGGAAGCAGGACCGAGGGTTCGAGCTCGCCCAGGAGGAGCAGCGGGTTGATGTATTCGCCGTGGAGGCGGACGCCCCAGTGCACACAGGGCTGTCCCTCGCAGTGGGTGGAGCCGTCCTCATAGACGCCCAGCTCCGCCAGGACCTCGCCCCGGCTCACCGCATCCCCAACCTTCAACTCCGAGTCCACCGGCTCAAAGGAGCTCACCAGCCCCGAACCGTGCTCGATGGACAGCACCTGCCGGTTGACCACTCGCCCGGAGAAGCTCACGACACCGTGCGCCGGCGCGCGGATCTCCTCGCCACCGGGAACGGCCAGATCCGCTCCTCGGTGTCCCGCCGCCCAGGGAGCCGGCGGGGCTTCGAACTCGCGCAGCACCTCGCCGCTGACGGGTCGCTCCCAGTCGCTGGGGAGGTACCCAGCGACGCTGACGTCTCCTGCGGCGGCCGGCGCCGTGGGCGGCAGGCCCAGCAGCATCATCAGCGCTCCTACGGCAATCAGAAGTCCCCGGCTCCGCGGCCACCAGAGGACGGGACGCCCGGAAGCCGGTAGCAGAACCTGGGGAGGGGGACTGGCGGAGGAGATGCTGGAAGAGGGCATAGCACCAGAGTGGGCCGGCGTCGTCGCTGGCGCTCTCCCGCATGCCCGGCCGAGAGGGCAGACGGCGCGGCGAATCACACGTCGCTTTGGTGGGGAAAACCTCGCCCGGCGGATCCGCTACGCATCGGTTGGGGAATTCCTCCCCATGCGGCTAGACTGGGGCACAGCAGTTGAACTGTGCGCACTGCCGTGCGCCCACGCAGACTGACTACGCGCTGCGAATCCCTGCCCGTCCCCAGGATGTTCTCATCATGGAAACAGCAGGACGTTCCCATCGGTCCATACCCCGCTGATCCAGGTGCTGACTCCGCGTGAGTACCCCAGGGACAGCGTATGTCCGGGAACGGGGCACCCGCCGCTTCGCAGCCAGGACTCCGGGAGAGCCGGAGAACGCGGAGACCTTAGCGGTCTTCACAACCCGTAACCGAGAAAACAACGCCGGTGCTGCCTTAGAGATCTAAGGTTCTTCAAGCCCGGCCAAGAGAGGACATCATGCCTGTCGTCACCATGCGCCAGCTGCTCGACTCCGGTGTGCACTTCGGCCACCAGACCCGCCGCTGGAACCCCAAGATGAAGCGCTACATCTTCACCGAGCGCAACGGCATCTACATCGTTGACCTGCAGCAGTCGCTGAGCTACATCGACCGCGCCTACGAGTTCGTCAAGCAGACTGTGGCCCACGGCGGCTCCATCCTGTTCGTCGGTACCAAGAAGCAGGCTCAGGAGGCCATCGCTGAGCAGGCCACCCGCGTGGGTCAGCCCTACGTGAATCACCGCTGGCTCGGCGGTATGCTCACCAACTTCCAGACCGTCTCCAAGCGCGTGCAGCGGATGAAGGAGCTGGAAGAGATCGACTTCGACGACGTCGCCGGCTCCGGCCACACCAAGAAGGAGCTGCTGCTGCTCAAGCGCGAGCTGGAGAAGCTGCAGGCCAACCTCGGCGGTATCCGCAACCTGAACAAGACTCCGTCTGCCCTCTGGGTTGTTGACACCAACAAGGAGCACCTGGCTGTGGACGAGGCCAAGAAGCTGGGCATCCCGGTTGTCGCCATCCTCGACACCAACTGCGACCCCGACGACGTCAACTACCCCATCCCGGGCAACGACGACGCCATCCGCTCCGTGGACCTGCTGACCCGCGTGATTGCTGACGCTGTTGCCGACGGCATCATCGCCCGCGAGGAGAAGCGCGGCGGCGGCTCCGGCGCAGCCGAGCCGATGGCCGAGTGGGAGCGCGAGCTGCTGGAGCAGCACGCCGCAGAGCAGGCCGGCAAGGCCGAGGCTGAGGCTCCCGCCGCCGAAGCCACTGAGACCACCGAAGCCTGATCACCCTTTTACGAGAGGAACGCGAAACTCATGGCGAACTACACCGCTGCAGACATCAAGGCCCTGCGTGAGCGCACCGGCGCAGGCATGATGGATGTGAAGAAGGCTCTCGATGAGGCCAACGGTGACATGGATAAGGCCATCGAGGCCATCCGTATCAAGGGGCTCAAGGGCGCTGCCAAGCGCGAGGGCCGCTCCGCAGCTGAGGGCCTGGTGACTGCCAAGGTCGTGGGCGGAACCACCGGTTACCTGGTGGAGGTCAACGCTGAGACCGACTTCGTCGCCAAGTCCGACAAGTTCGTGGCTCTGGCAGAGAAGGTCCTCGAGGTCGCCGTCGCCGCTGAGGTGGACTCCCTGGAGGCCCTGCTGGCCGCCGACGTCGAGGGCAAGAAGCTTGAGGACTACGTGACCGAAGAGGCCGCTGTCCTGGGCGAGAAGGTCGTTGTGCGTCGCATCGCCAAGGTGACCGGCGGCTACGTCGACGCCTACCTGCACAAGACCTCCAAGGATCTGCCCGCCCAGGTGGGTGTGCTGGTGGCCGTTGACGCCGACTCCGACGCGGCCAAGACCGCCGCTCACGACGTGGCTGTTCACGCCGCCGCCATCGTGCCGACCTACCTCACCCGCGATGAGGTGCCGGCCGAGACCGTCGAGAACGAGCGTCGCATCGCCGAGGAGACCGCGAAGGCCGAGGGCAAGCCGGAGCAGGCTATGCCCAAGATCATCGAGGGTCGTACCAACGCGTTCTTCAAGGAGCACGTACTCGTTGACCAGCCCTTCGCCAAGGATCCCAAGCAGACCGTGGCCAAGGTCCTGGAGGCTGCCGGCACCAACGCCGTCGGCTTCGCGCGCTTCCGCGTCGGCAACTGAGGGCCAAGTTCGTTAGACTGTCCTCCAACGCTTGAACGCTGATCAAGGGGGTGGCCATCCAACAGTGATGGTCACCCCCTTTTTCTGTGCCCCTCTCCCTTCCCCGCACCAGCCCCGCTTCCTCTCACCACAAGGAGTCCCATGTCTGAGAACGCCCCTTCTCGCCGTCGCGTCCTGCTCAAGCTCTCCGGCGAGGTGTTCGGAGGCGGCTCCGTGGGCGTGGACCCGGCCACGGTCCGGGGGATCGCCGATCAGATCGCCGCCGTGCGAGACCAGGTCGAGGTGTCCGTCGTCGTCGGAGGCGGAAACTTCTTCCGCGGTGCTGAGCTCTCCAAGGCCGGTATGGACCGCGCTCGCGCTGACTACATGGGCATGCTGGGCACCGTGATGAACTGCCTGGCCCTGCAGGACTTCCTGGAGCAAGCCGAACAGCCCACCCGCGTGCAGACCGCCATCCACATGGCACAGGTCGCTGAGCCCTACATTCCCCTGCGCGCCATCCGCCACATGGAGAAGGGCCGCGTGGTGATCTTCGGCGCCGGAGCCGGCATGCCCTACTTCTCCACCGACACCGTCTGCGCCCAGCGCGCTCTGGAAGTCGGGGCAGACATGGTGCTGATGGCCAAGTCCGGCGTCGACGGCGTCTACACCGCCGATCCCCGCCAGGACCCCACCGCCCAGAAGCTGGACCACCTGACCTACGGCGACGCGCTGCGCCGGGACATCCGTGTGATGGACCAGACCGCCATGACCATGTGCAATGACAACAACCTCAACATGCGCGTCTTCGGCATGGAGGGAGAGGGCAACGTCACCCGTGCACTGCTGGGCGAGGAAATCGGCACCCTGGTCACCCCCTGACCGCCTGGGCCGGAAACGCACCTGAAGCGGCTCCGCTGAGCGCCCGGCGCGACGACGCCAAGTAGACTTCACCACAGACGTCGAAGAAGAACCCCAAGGAGACACCGTGATTGATGAGACCCTGCTCGAAGCAGAAGAGCAGATGCAGCGAACCGTGGAGGCCACCTCTGAGGACTTCGCGACCGTGCGCACCGGCCGTGCCAACCCCTCCCTGTACTCCAAGGTGCTCGTGGACTACTACGGCTCTCCGACCCCGCTGCAGCAGCTGGCGTCGTTCGCCACTCCCGACGCCCGCACCATCCTCATCACTCCTTACGACGTCTCCGCCATGCGCGAAATCGAAAAGGCCCTCTCAGACTCAGAGATCGGCGCCAACCCCTCCAACGACGGCAAGCAGATCCGCATTACCATGCCGGAGCTGACCGAGGAGCGCCGCAAGGAGTACGTCAAGCTCGTCAAGGGCAAGGGAGAGGACCACAAGGTCTCCGTTCGCAACGCCCGTCGCAAGGCGAAGGATGCCATCGAAAAGGCCGTCAAGGACGGCGAAGTCGGTGAAGACGAGGGCGAGCGCGGCACCAAGGAGCTGGAGTCGCTGACCAAGAAGTACGTTGAGCGCATCGATGAGATGACCAAGCGCAAGGAAGCCGAGCTCCTCGAGGTCTGAGCCTCGTTCCCATGAGCCACCCCAGCCCGCACAGCCCAGAGACCGTCCCGCCGCTGGCGAAGCCGGTGCGCACGCCCAAGGCGGGGCGGGATCTGCCCGCCGCCATCACCACCGGCGTCGTGCTCCTGGTACCGGCGGTGGTGGGCATCTTCTTCTTCGAAGAGCTGCTCATCGCAGTCTGGACCGTGCTGCTGTGCGTGGGTGTCTGGGAAGTGGCTCGGGCGCTGGAGAGCAGGGTCACCGAGACCGGCGACAGGCTCCGGATTCCCAAGATCCCGCTGTACCTCGGTGCCGCGGCGATGCCCGCCTCCGCCTACTACGGAGGCGTTGAGGCGCTCACCCTGGCGCTGATGGTGACCTGCACCGCGATCCTCATCGGCGCGGCGCTGACGCGTGTGCCGGATCCGAGCCGCTCGCTGATGGCCTCGATCTTCGTTGCCTGCTGGGTGCCGTACCTGATCTCCTTCGCCGTGCTGCTGCTGGCCATCGACGGCGGCAACTGGCGCCTTGCCGTCGTCGTACTTCTGGTGGTGGCCAATGACACGTGCGGCTATATCGCCGGAGTGCTCTTCGGCAAACATCCGATGGCGCCCAAGGTCAGTCCCAAGAAGTCCTGGGAAGGCTTCGCTGGCTCCATGACCGGCGCCGTGCTCGTGGGCGTACTGACCTCATGGCTGATCTTCGACGAGCCTGTCTACATCGGCGGCATCCTGGCCGTCACCGTTGTCATCGCGGCGACCGCCGGGGACTTCAGCGAGTCCATGGTCAAGCGGGAACTCAGCCTGAAGGACATGTCCCAGGTGCTGCCCGGCCACGGAGGGCTCATGGACCGTTTGGACTCCCTGGTCTTCGCCATGCCCACGGCCTTTTTTGTGATCGTGGCGCTTACCTCTGATTCCGCCTCTCTTCCTTTAGGCTAAGACCATGGCGACCACTACCACTCCACTGTTTACTCTGCTGCCAGAGCAGGAGCAGGGCTATCACCGCGGTGAAGTCGACGAATTCATGGCACGGGCCCGCGAGGCCTACGACTCCGGCCGCGGTATGCCGCTGTCCGAGATCCGCGATGCCAGCTTCTCCATGGGCCCCGGAGGGTACGACCCCGCAGAGGTTGACGCCGCCCTGGACCGCCTGGAGGATGCCTTTGCCGGTGCCGAACGGGACCGCTATATCGAGCAGCATGGCGAAGATGCCTGGTACGAGCTGCTGGCCGAGCGGGCCGAGCCCCTGCGCCGCCGTCTGGAGCGTCCCGACGGCCGCCGCTTCCGTGAGCCTGCACAGTCCAGCGCTATCGGTTACCAGAAGGAGCAGGTCGATGAGCTGTGCCGACAGCTGGAGCAGTACCTCGACGGAGAGAACCCCATGAGCGTGGACGAGATCCGCACCATTACCTTCACTGCTTCTACTGGCGCCCACGGCTACGACGAGGCGCAGGTGGATGCCTTCCTGGACCGCATGACGGAGATCATGGCCAGCGTCGGCTGAACGTCTCTCTCTCTTACGTCGTGACGACGATGGGCCCGCCCCCAGTGGGGGACGGGCCCATCGTCATTTTCAGCGGTGCTGCCCCGCTGGAGCGGGAATCAGCTGGAGAACAGACGCACCGCGTTGAGGAAGGTGTAGGTCAGGCCGAAGAGCATCGGGATCGCGACGATGGCCCAGGCTGCCGGGATCGGAACGATCGGTCGGCCGGCCGGCTTCAGGGCCGCGGCCCTGGTCTTCGCCTGCTGCTGGGCAGCCGTCTCGGAGCCGTTGCCTCCCTCTGCGGAGGCCGGAGCCTTGGACTCCTCATGCCACTTCTTGTGGACCGGGCTGACCATGAGGTTCGCCACGAAGCCGACCACCAGCAGGCAGGCCATGATGTAGAGCGCGGGCCGGTAGTCCGCAGCCGTGAGGTCCACACCCGGGGACCCACCGGAGGAGTCCAGGGTGATGTTCACGATGGCGGGGCCGGCGATGCCCGCAGCCGACCAGGCGGTCAGCAGGCGGCCGTGGATGGCCCCGACCTGCAGGGTGCCGAAGAGGTCCCGCAGGTAGGCGGGGATCGTGGCGAATCCGCCGCCGTAGAAGGACAGAATGATGCCGGCCAGCAGAATGAACGCGGCCATGCTGGAGTTGCCGAAGGTGGCCAGCGACAGGTAGAGCGCCGCACCCAGACCCAGGTAGATCATGTACATCGGCTTGCGGCCGATCTTGTCCGAGGTCGAGGCCCACACGAAACGGCCCAGAGTGTTGGTCAGCGAGAGGTAGCCCACGAACCCGGCGGCCGCAACGGCAGCGACCTCCGGTGAGGCGAAGGTCTCACCCGTTGCCGAATCGCGGAAGAAGTCCTGCACAAGGTTGGCTGCCTGGGGAAGCAGGCCCACCGCGGCGGTGACGTTGACGAACAACACCACCCACAGCAGCCAGAACTGAGGGGTCTTCAGGGCGTTGTTGGCGGTGACATTGCCCGCTGAGACCATCTTGGCGGCCTTTTTCTTCGACGGGTCGAAGCCCTCCGGCTTCCATCCGTCTGCGGGAACACGCACGATCCACGCGGCGAAGAGCATCATCGGGGTGTAGATCACCGCCAGGGTCAGGAAGAGGTAGCCCACGGAGGTGCCCTGGCCGATGCCGCGCCCGTCGAAGAAGCCCAGCATCATGTTGGAGAACGGGGCGGCGATCATGGCGCCGACGCCGAAGCCCATGATGGCCATGCCGGTTCCCAGGCCCGGTCGGTCCGGGAACCACTTCATCAGGGTGGAGACCGGAGCGATGTAACCGATGCCCAGACCGATGCCGCCGATCACGCCGTAGCCGAGTCCCACCAGCCACAGCTGCTGGGTGAAGATGCCCACGGAACCGACCAGGAAGCCGGTGATCCAGAAGGTGGTGGAGGCGAACATGGCCATCCGCGGTCCGCGGTAGTCGACCCACTTGCCGAACAGGGCGGCCGAGAGGCCCATCAGCACAATCGACAGAGAGAACGCGAAGAACGCCACGGCGGTCTGAGCCGCGCTCTCACCGCCGAAGATGGGGCCCAGGAGCCGGCCGAAGATGCCCACCAGCGGGTCGTCGGAGAAGTGTCCGGCCAGTCGGGACTGGTAGACGGAGGTGCCGTAGACCTGCCCAATGCACATGTGGATCGCCAGGGCAGCCGGCGGAATCAGCCACCGGTTGAACCCGGGGCCAGCCTTAATCCTGTGGTAGGAGGGGGCGCGAGTATCGGCAATCACCGGGCTAGCCTTCGGCTGCCGGTTCTCTACCGCTGTGGCGGTGGATGAGCCAGTCATCAGCTGCCTTTCTTGAAGTCATGGGGCACAGAACAAAGTGTCACTTCGTTGTGACTCAGCACACACGATGGCATGAGGGTTGAACCAAGGGCCGTCCAGATACGACGAGCGGCACTGTTCCTGCGCCCAGCGGTCAGTGCCGTGAATCTGCCTCAGACGTCCGGCCTCCAGGGGAGTCCCTACACTTAGGGGTATGGAGCAGGCGAGCGCGACGACGGTGATCTTGGTGGTCATCATCGCCGTCCTCACCGCCCTGGTCCTCTTCGTGGCGACCCGGGGCCGCCCGACTCAGCCGGCGGAGGACGCTCCCGTCGTCGAACCAGTCACTGCTGAGCCGGTGGACTACCGGGCCCTCGCCGAACAGACACGTCGCCAGCTGGTGGAGGCCGAGCTGCGAACCCTGCGCAGCCAGATCTCTCCGCACTTCATCTACAACAGCCTCAACGCGATCGCCGCGACCATTCCCGCCGACCCGGTGCGTGCCCGGGAACTGGTGGTCGACTTCGCCGACTTCACCCGCTACAGCCTGCGAGCCGAGGGCGACTTCACCACGCTGGAGGAGGAACTGGCCGCCGTGGAGCGGTACGTGCTGCTGGAGCAGGCCCGGTTCGAGGACCGGGTTCAGGTGCGTCTGGAGATCGCCCCGGAAGTGCTCAGCCTGCGACTGCCGTTCCTGGCGGTGCAGCCCCTGGTCGAGAACGCCGTCCGGCACGGCATGGACTCTGCGACCGGGCAGGCGCGGGTGAGGCTCAGTGGCCACGACGAGGGCACCCACGCTGTGATCAGCGTGGAGGACGATGGCCCCGGGGCGGACCCTGAGCAGATCCGCAGGGTCCTCGCGGGAGAGGAGGGCAGCTCCCACATCGGGCTGCGCAACGTGGACCTGCGCCTGCGGCAGGCCTACGGCGGGGCCAACGGTTTGCAGATAGACACCGCCGAGGGGGCCGGTATGCGGGTCAGCATGCGTGTGCCCAAGTTCCAACCCGGCGCGTTCGGCTCCAGCACAGGGGAGAACACATGAGAATCCTGGTCGTCGACGACGAGAAGCCCGCGGTGACCCAGATGCAGTGGTTGCTGGAGTCCGAGCCGCTGGCAGAGAGCGTCCACAGCGCCCACAACGCGGCCCAGGCTAAGCACATCCTCAGTACCCAGCCGATCGACGTCGTGCTCCTGGACATCCACATGCCCGGCCAGAGCGGGATGGAGCTGGCGCGCCAGCTCACGGAGAAGGCCGTGGAGGGCCAGCCTGCACCGCAGATCATCTTCATCACTGCCGATGCGCAGCCCGCCGTGGAGGCCTTCGAGCTCGCAGCTCGTGACTACCTTCTCAAGCCGGTCCGGGCCTCCCGTCTCCGCGAGGCACTGACCCGCGCATCTGAGGCGCTGACACCGGAGCCCGGCGGTTCAGCCCCCGCGCCCCCGCGCATTCCCGTAAGCCGCGGCGACTCCACCGTCCTCCTGGAGCTGCCAGCCATCCGACGGGCCGAGGCCCAGGGCGATTATGCCCGTCTGCACACCGACCGCGGCTCCTTTCTGCTGCGGGCCGCGCTTTCCGATCTCGAGGAGCAGTGGGGTCCGCATGGGTTCGTCCGCATCCATCGCTCCCACCTCGTGAGCCTCCACCACGTAGAGCGGGTTCAGCAGCGATCCGGCCGCATGAGCATCAGGGTTGCAGGGGAGGATCTGGACGTCAGCCGCCGCCTGATGCCCCAGGTCCGGGACCGACTCGCTTCGGTGGGCCGATGACCACACAGGACGAGGCGTTCCCGGCGCGGCAGCGAGTGGTGGGGCCGCAGATCGCGCCCACCGCAGAGGAAGCACTGCTGGATCCCCGGCGCGGACACCTGCGCGACAGTGCCGGGACAGCCGCACAGGATGCAGGGGTGCAGGAGCTGATCTCCGCGAAGCTGCGCCTCGCCGCTACCATCGCCTCCGGCTTCTTCGGGCTGGCGGTGCTCATCTACGTGGCGATGGTGGCGGTGCCGGGGGAGGGGCCGCTGCACTGGGCACTGCCCGGACTGGTGCTCTACCCGGTGATTCTTGCCGCCGGGGGCTTCTACCTGCGCCGCATCCTGCGGTATGACCGCGCCTATCACCGGCGGGTCCGGGGCGGGAGCAAGCTGTGACCGTCGCTGCCGTCGTCGTCGTGTGCCTGGTGACGGTGCTGGTGAGCCTGTTCGGGCTGCGGGTAGCCCGCTCCACCAGGGACTTCTACGTTGCCTCACGCCGAGTATCCCCGCGGATGAACGCGTCCGCCCTGGCCGGGGAGTACATCTCGGCGGCCAGCTTCCTGGGGGTGGCCGGGCTGATCGTCGCCGAGGGAAGCTATGGGCTGTGGTATCCGCTGGGTTACACCGCCGGCTGCCTGACCATGCTGCTGTTCATGACGGGGCCGCTGCGCCGCTCCGGGGCATATACGGTTCCGGACTTCGTCTCCCTGCGGTTCTCCTCATCCCGGTTGCGGGTCCTCACCGTGATGCTCGTGGTGCTCACCGGATGGCTCTACATCATTCCCCAGCTGCACGGAGCCGCCCTGGTCGCCTCCACCGCGGCGGGACTGCCCCCGTGGGCCGGGCCCGTGATCGTGGTGCTGGTGGTTATGGCCACGGTGATGCCCGGTGGAATGCGGTCGGTGACCATCGCCCAGGCGGTGCAGTACTGGATCAAGTTCTGTGCCCTGCTGGTACCGCTGGTGTTCATCTTGCTGCAGCTGGGCCTGCTCGAGCCGGGCACGCTCGCCAACGGGCAGCGGCCTGACTTCAGCGCAGTCTGGCAGGAGGAGACCGCCGGGGCTGCCACAGAGTTCTACCGCACGGTCTCGCTGATCCTGGCGCTGATGCTGGGCACCATCGGTCTGCCGCACGTGTTGGTGCGGTTCTACACCAACCCCGACGGCGACGCGGCCCGCCGCACCACGTTTCTGCTGTTGGTGCTGCTGACCGGGTTCTACGTGCTGCCGGTGGCGCTGGGGGTCATCGCCCGCGGGGTGCTGACTCAGGAGGCGGATCTCGGCTCTCCGGACAGTGCGCTGCTGCAGCTCCCCGGAGCGGTGTTCGCCGGGGCCGGGGCGGATGTGCTGACCGCCGTGGTGGCCGGCGGCGCCTTTGCCGCCTTCCTGTCCACCACCTCAGGCCTGGTGGTCTCGGTCTCTGGTGTGCTGTCCCAGGAGTTCTTCGGCGGCACGGTCCGGGGATTCCGCATCGGGGCAGTGCTTGCCGGGGCGTTGCCTCTGGCGCTGGCGACGGCGACCACTCACGTGCCCCTGGCCGGGGCGGTGGCTATGGTGTTCACCTTCACGGCCTCTTCCTTGGCGCCGCTGCTGCTGCTGGGCATCTGGTGGTCGAAGATCACGGCTCAGGGTGCGGTAGCCGGCATGGTCACGGGGGCAGCCGCCTCGCTGGGTTCACTGGGATTGGCGCTGGTGCTGGGTTCCCGCACTCCGGGCGGGGAGGCGACCGTGCAGGCTGACGGTGCCCTAGTGCTGCTCCAGTACCCGGCGCCGTGGTGCGTACCGCTGGCGTTTGCTGTCACGGTGCTGGTCAGTCGTCTGGGGACGGGGAAGCCCCCGGCAAACACCGAGCGCGTGCTGGCCCGGCTGCACCTTCCCGAGAACCCCTGACCGGTCTCGCGCGAGGTGGTGCGCTACCCCGTCCGCCCGGCTGCTTTGCGCTACCCCGTCCGGTCGGTTCGCCTCATCCTCGCCCGCTCCGCGCCGCGCGCCCGGCCCGTCTGAGCCGCTCTTCTCCGGCTCATCGACTCCGCGCCGCGTGCCCGGCCCGCACGCTCGGTCCGCTCGCGTCCGCTCCTTCGGTGATGGATTTTCTCGGTAGTTCACCCGCTTCGGAGCCCTAAATGACGTCACATTCCATCACCGTACGGGTGGGCCGGCAGCAGGGCGTGGCGGATCGGCCTGAAGGAGTACCCGGCTGCAGCGCGGGACTACGGAGTTTTCCCCAGGGGCCGTTTAGCAAGTCGGCCCGCCCGAGTGGTTCACCTGAGGGTCCTGTGAGATCGAGGGCGGAATGCAACGGCTGTGAAGTGGTGACATGGCCCATGAGTACAGGGACCGACGACGACGGCTTCCCAGATCCGTGCCCGCAAAGGGACAGACCGCCGCCGAGATTCTGTCTGCAGGCCTCGCCCTGAGGGACCTGCGCCATGCAGTCGCCAACAGAACTGCGACTCGCGTGGCATGGGGAATGTACTGCGGCACAGCACCGACGTCAGAACCGATCGAGGACAAGCAGCCAGAGGTTTCTGGTTCCCAAGCGATCCTCCAAGTGCTCACCGCGAAGGGAAACCGGGCAGTGTCCCATCAGAGCGCCGCAGCCATCTGGGGCTTCTGGGATCGGCCGTTGGAGCCGCCGTACCACGTGACCTCACCGCCGGGCCGTGCTCCGGTGCAGCGTCCTGGTCTTGTGGTGGCCCACCGCGGGGCTATCCCCGCGGAGTTCCTGCAGCAGGTGGGCGGCGTCGTCGTCGTGTCCGCGGCATGGGCGTGGTGCGACCTTGCCCTGCAGACCTCCGTCGAGGAAGCCGTGGTGCTGGCTGACCAGGTGCTGAGTAGGCGGATCCGACGGCCCGGCAGGCGCTCGCCGCTGGCACACCGCGAGGACCTGGAAGCCGCAGTCTCGGCGCGGGGACGGGCCAACGGGATTCGAACGGCACGAGCAGCGCTGGCCCTGGCCAGCGATGCGGTGGACTCGCGTCCGGAGTCGCGCCTGCGGTACCGACTGCACGAGGCAGGCCTTCCCGAACCGGAGGTGAACGTCCTGATCAGCGACCCTTCCGGAAGGCTCTTGATCCGCCCGGATCTGGTGTTTCGACAGTGGAAGGTGGCCGTCCAGTATGAGGGCGTCGACGTCCACTCAGCGCCGGAGCGGGTGCTTCAGGATGTGCGGCGCCAAGAGGTCACCGAGCAGCTGGGTTGGACTGAGGTCAGGATCACCAGAGACCATATGCGCAACCGGGGCAGGGCCGCTGTGCTGAAGGTCCTGGCTGCACTGCGCGCACGCGGCTATTCGGGCTGAGCAGGTCTTTATTCGGTGATGGATTCTGACGCTGTTTTCCCCGGCGCAAGGCCGGGAATGGCGTCACAATCCATCACCGAACGGAGGGGGAGGGTCAGTTCAGCTGGAGGATCTTCTCGGTGACGACCTCGGCGCGGGCGTTCGAGAAGACCTGCTCCTCGCCGACCTCTTTGAACCCGCGGGTCTCGAGAATCCTCAGGGAACCGAGGTTGTCCACCACGACGCGAGCGCGCAGCGGGCGGGACTGGAACTCCTTGAGGAACTGGTCCATAGCGGTGGTGGTGATGCCCTGGCCCCAGAACTGCTTGTCGGTCCAGAACATGATCTCGTGGCAGTCTTCGTCGCGGAACACCGCAATGGAGCCGGCAGGCTGGCCGTCCACGTCGATGGTGCGCACCAGAGAGTTTTCGTCGTTGAGAATCTCGCCCCAGTGGTGGTCGAAGATGCTGCGGTCGGAGGGGTTGGTGGGGGCGAAGCCTGCCATGTGGGCGGCGTCGGCATCCTGCTGAAACAGGAAGAACTGATCGAGGTCACCGGCTTCAACGTCCCGCAGCGTGATGTTCATGTGGCTCCTTCTACTCAGCTTGTGGCCGAGATTCTGCAAAGCTGTCCCCCCAGCGTACCGCGTGTACTTTCCTGGCCCCTCACCGTCCTCGCGTGGTGGAACCCGACTCTGCGTTTTCGGTCCTGTCCCTCCTGAGCTGGATAATGGGCACTATGTCCTCAAGCCCCCGCACCCTGGCGATCCTGGGTTCCACCGGCTCCATCGGCACGCAGGCCCTGCAGATTGTGGCGGCCCATCCCGACCGCTTTCGAGTGGTGGCCCTGGCGGCAGGGTCCAACGCCGCCCTGCTGGCACAGCAGGCCGCCGCCACGGGAGCGTCCCACCTGGGCCTTGCCCAGCACGACGCCGGCTCCGCACTCTCTGAGCACCTGAGCTCAGTGGGCCTGGACTCCCGTGAGCTGGAGGTTCACCTGGGCCCCGACGCCGCAGCGGAGATCGCCGCCCTCGAGGTGGACATGGTGCTCAACGGCATGACCGGTTCCATCGGCCTGAAGCCCACCCTGGCAGCCGTGGAGCGGGGCACCACCGTGGCGCTGGCCAATAAGGAATCCCTGATCGTCGGCGGCGAACTGCTGCGCGGGGCTGTGGAGTCCGGGCTGATCCTGCCGGTGGACTCTGAACACTCCGCCCTCTGGCAAGCCATGACCTCCGGGACCAAGGAGGAGATCGCCAGGCTGATCCTCACGGCGTCGGGCGGCCCGTTCCGGGGTCGCAGCGCCGCAGAGCTGGCGGAGGTTACCCCGGCCCAGGCTCTGGCCCACCCCACGTGGAACATGGGGCGCGTGGTGACCACAAACTCGGCCACGATGGTCAACAAGGCCCTGGAGGTCATTGAAGCCCACCTGCTGTTCTCCATCCCGCTGGAGCGGATCGACGTCGTCGTGCATCCCCAGTCCGTGGTGCACTCCATGGTGCAGTACGTGGACGGCTCCATCCTTGCCCAGGCCTCGCCGCCAGACATGCGGCTTCCGATCGCCCTGGCGCTGGGGCACCCCGAGCGTGTCCCGGAAGCGACCCAGCCTTGCGACTTCGCCCAAGCCGTCAGCTGGAGCTTTGAGCCCCTCGACGAGCAGGTCTTCGGTGCCGTGCGGCTGGCCAAGCAGGCCGCCGCCGCCTCCGGCACGCACATGGCCGTCTACAACGCGGCCAATGAGCAGGCCGTCGAGGCCTTCCACGAGGGTCGTCTCGGTTTCCTCGAGATCCTGCAGACCGTGGACGGAGCTCTGCAGGACTACGCCCCCCAGCACCAGACCCCAGGCAGTGGCCTGACCCTGGAGGCCGTGCTTGAGGCTGAGCGCTGGGCCCGAACCCGAGCCGAGGAGCTCATCCGTGCAGCGAGTGAGGTGCGCGCATGACCGCCCTGCTGATCGCCGCGGGTGTGCTCATCGTTGCCCTGGGCATCATCCTCTCCATCGCTCTGCATGAGGTCGGGCACCTGCTGCCGGCCAAGCTCTTCAAGGTCCGGGTCACGCAGTACATGATCGGCTTCGGCCCCACGCTGTGGTCCACGCGCAAGGGGGAGACCGAGTACGGGGTCAAGGCCCTGCCCCTGGGCGGCTATGTGGCGATGATCGGCATGTACCCCGAGCCCGATGAGCGCCGCCGCCTGGAGGGGGAGGAGCCCGACGACGACGGCGCTGGCTCATCCCCCGACGAGGGCCCCAGCGACCCCTACCTGCGGGAGCTGGGTGCCCAGTACGGCACGCCGCACCCGACGGCGCCCTTCACCGCCCGCGCCACCAGTGGGCAGTCCACCCCGCAGCAGTCCGACGACCAGCACCGTCCCACTCAGGGCGACGGCACGCGCACGGTGACCTCCCACGCCACCGGCATCTTCCAGCAGATGTCGAATGAGGCCCGGGAGGTGGCCGCGGAAGAGCTGCGGCCGGGGGACGAGCAGCGCATGTTCTACCGACTGGCGGTGTGGAAGAAGATCATCGTCATGCTGGGCGGCCCGGCGATGAACGGTCTCATCGCCCTGCTGCTGACCGCCGGCACCGTCTCGCTGCACGGTGTGAATGAAGCGGTGCCGCGCGTCACCGAGGTCTATGAGTGTGTGGTCAGTGTCCAGGACGCTCAGGCCGGACGTGAAGAGTGCACCGATCAGGACCCCGCCGGCCCGGCGTACGAGGCGGGGCTGCGTCCCGGGGACGAGATCGTGGAGTTCCGCGGACAGGAGGTCCAGGACTGGGAGCAGCTGACGGGAATGATCCGTGAATCGGCCGGTCAGTCCTCCTCCCTGGTGTATGAGCGCAACGGGGAGCGCCACAGCACTACCCTGACCCCCATCGAGCACGAACGCCCTGTGCTGGACAGCTTCAACCGGCCGGAGGTGGCCGAGGACGGGAGCATCATCACCGAACCGGTGGGCTTCATCGGGATGGGCGCCGATTCGGAGCTGACCCGCAAGGCTCCCTGGGAGGCCGGCCCCATGGTCTGGGAGCAGACCAAGGCCGTCGCTGGGATCGTGGTGACGCTTCCGGTACGGCTCTACGACGTGGCGGTTACCACCTTCACCGACGCCGAGCGCGACCCTGATGGTCCCATGTCCGTGGTGGGTGTAGGCCGGATCGCGGGGGAGATCTCCTCCCAGGAGACCATCCCGTGGGAGTCTCGCTTTGCGGTGCTGATGTCCCTGGTGGCAGGGGTCAACGTTGCCCTGATGGTGTTCAACCTCATCCCGTTGCTCCCTCTGGACGGCGGGCATGTGGCCGGAGCGCTCTATGAGTCGCTGCGCCGCCGTCTGGCTAAGCTGCTGGGCCGACCGGACCCGGGTCCGTTCGACATTTCCAAGCTGCTTCCTCTGACCTATGTGGTCTTCGCCATGCTGCTGGGCATGGGAGCCCTACTGATCTATGCAGACATCGTGAATCCGATACGACTGTTTGAGTAGCTCGGCGCTACGATTGATGCCATGACTGCCATCAATCTCGGCATGCCCAGTGCACCCCCGCCGGTCCTCGCCCCTCGGCGCAAGACCCGCAACTTCCAGGTCGGTTCCGTCGGCGTCGGCAGTGACCACCCCATTTCGGTGCAGTCGATGACCACCACCAAGACGCATGACATCAACGCGACCCTGCAGCAGATCGCCGAGCTGACGGCGTCGGGCTGCGATATTGTCCGCGTAGCCTGCCCCACCGACAAAGACGCCCAGGCACTGCCGATCATCGCGAAGAAGTCCCAGATCCCGGTGATCGCCGATATCCACTTCCAGCCGAAGTACGTCTTCGCCGCCATTGAGGCCGGCTGCGGTGCGGTCCGCGTGAATCCCGGCAACATCCGCCAGTTCGATGACAAGGTCGGCGAGATCGCCAAGGCCGCCAAGGACGCCGGCGTCTCCATCCGCATCGGCGTCAACGCCGGGTCCCTGGACAAGCGCCTGATGGCCAAGTACGGCAAAGCCACCCCGGAAGCTCTGGTGGAGTCGGCAGTGTGGGAAGCCAGCCTCTTCGAGGAGCACGACTTCCACGACTTCAAGATCTCCGTGAAGCACTCCGACCCCGTGGTCATGGTGCGGGCCTACGAGATGCTCGCCGAGCGCGGCGACTGGCCCCTTCACCTTGGTGTGACCGAGGCAGGTCCCGCCTTCCAGGGCACCATCAAGTCCGCCACCGCCTTCGGTGCGCTGCTGTCTCAGGGCATTGGCGACACCATCCGCGTGAGCCTCTCCGCCCCGCCGGCGGAGGAGGTCAAGGTCGGCAATCAGATTCTGGAGTCGCTGAACCTGCGCCCCCGCAAGCTCGAGATCGTCTCCTGCCCCTCCTGCGGACGTGCCCAGGTGGACGTCTACACACTGGCTGATGAGGTCACCGCCGGTCTGGAGGGCATGGAGGTTCCGCTGCGCGTGGCCGTGATGGGCTGCGTCGTCAACGGACCCGGTGAAGCTCGCGACGCCGACCTCGGCGTGGCCTCCGGCAACGGCAAGGGCCAGATCTTCGTCAAGGGTGAGGTCATCAAGACCGTTCCCGAGGATCAGATCGTGGAGACCCTGATCGAAGAGGCCAACCGCTTGGCGGAGCAGATGGACCTCGACTCCGGAGAGGACGCTGCGGCCGGTGCCCCTGTGGTCTCCGTCAGCTAGTACGGCCGCCGCCCGGGTCCATCGCGCCACCGACGGTGCGGCCCGGATCCTCGGCCACGGGGACACCCCTGCCCTCCGGCGTCTGCTGGCCAGCGACCCGGTGGCTCACGTGGCCGCTGGGGACGCCGTCTCCTCGCGCAGCACAGCCGCTCCGGGCCGGGGGCGGCAGGGAGCCCTAATCCTCGGAGTCGACGAGGGTCCGGGGCTCGCCGCGGCCTGCTGGCTGGGCACCAACATCATGCCCATCGGGGCGAGCGCCGAACACGCCCGTCTCTTCGGAGAAGCGGCCCGTTCGCTCAGGCGGCGGGTCTCCTCCATCTTCGGTCCCGCCGAGGCGGTGCTTGCCCTGTATGAGACCACAGGGTGGGACAACCACCGAGATATCCGGCCGCACCAGCCGCTCATGGCCATCACCGGGCCCTCCGAAGTCGAGCCGCTGGCGGGAGTTCGCCTCTCCCGTCCGGAGGAGCTGCGCAGCGTGGAGAAGGCCTGCGCCGCCATGTTCACCGAAGAGCTCGGGTTCTCTCCCTACGCCCAGGGCGTGACCCAGTACCGGGATCGCATTCGCTGGCTCATCGAGAACGGCCGCTCCCTCATTAAGGTTGACGAGGAGAGTGGACACATCGTCTTCAAGGCCGAGTTCGGTGCCCTCAGCGACGACGTCGTCCAGGTCCAGGGCGTCTGGGTGAACCCCGCCTGGCGCGGCCAGGGCTTGGCAGCGGGGGGAATGGCGGCCGTCGTCGAGCATGGCCTGCGCCTGGCCCCTACCGTGAGCCTCTACGTCAACGACTACAACACCCCGGCCCTGCGGACCTATCACCGGGTGGGTTTCGAGACGACCGGGACTTTCGCCACCATCCTCTTCTGAGCCTTCGGCAGCGCGTGGCCGGTGGCCCAGGCAGCGATTCGCAGCGTGCCGGCGAGGCAAGCCCCGCTATGTCCGGACGCGGCGGCATACTGGTGCTGATGCCATCTTTCCCCTACCGCAGCCGGCTCAGCTCCCGCACTCTGGCGCTGACCACCGCGGCCTTCGTCGCAGCCCTCATGCTCAGCTCCTGCGACGCCGAACCGGAGGCACCCGCTCAAGAGCTGGGCGGGGGCCCGGTCAACGGCACCCCGCAGGCTGACCCCGCCGCTCCGGCACCTTCCGGCAGCCAGCTCAGCCACGACCGGATGCGCGAGGTGCTCGAGGAGCACGGCGCCTCTTCCACCACCGACACGGACAACTACTGGGCAGACCTGCGTGACCTCCAGCGCGAACTGCACAAGCTCCAGGTGGATCCCGCCAGCTGCAAGCAGACGGTGGTCTCGGCCGCCCTCCCGGTGCCCGACGGCGCGCTGATGGCCCACACCGAGGAGCCGCAGGAACTCACCGTCTACACCTTCCAGAACGCCGAGGCAGCCGCCGGCTACGTGGAGCTGCACAGCAGCGCTCTGGGAAGCTGCAGCAGCTACACGGTGACTCGCCCCGGCGCCTCCGAGGAGGGGGCGGCCGAATCCAGTACCGACTTAGAGCGGGTCGAGGTCCGCTCCGGGGCACAGGACGCTCTGGCGCTGCAGCGGACCACCACGACGGGGGAGACCAGCGAACGCGCGCTGGTGGTGGTGCTGCGCTACGACTCCCACGTGGTCAGCGTCAGCCAGGAGCAGGAGGCGGCCCTGGGGGAGGACGAGGCTGAAGCCGCCGTCGTCGTCCTGGAGGCTGAAGCCGCCACGATCCTCTCCGAGCTCACGGGGGAGACCATCGAGGCCCCCGAGCCCGAACCGGAGGAGGATGAGGAGGAATCCTCCGACGACGACGGCTCAGAGGACTCAGGGACCACAGAGGACCCAGAGACTGCAGAGGACGCGGAGGAGTCCGAGAGCTCTGAGGAGGGGTCGGCTGAGTCCGATGCCGAACAGTCCGAAGCCGACACTGTCAGCGACGCCGAGGCCGAGGCTCCCAGCGCCGATTAGACTCGTTCCTATGACGATTCGCCTCTCCCAGCTCTTCCTGCGCACTCTGCGGGACAACCCCGCCGACGCCGAAGTGGCCAGCCACCAGCTGCTGGTCCGTGCCGGCTACATCCGCCGCGCCGCCCCCGGCATCTACACCTGGCTCCCGCTGGGCCTGACGGTGTTGCGCAAGGTTGAGCAGATCGTGCGTGAGGAGATGAACCGCATCGGCGCCCAGGAGGTCCATTTCCCCGCGCTGCTGCCCAAGGAGCCCTATGAGGCCACCGGCCGCTGGGAGGAGTACGGCGACGGCATCTTCCGCCTCAAGGATCGCAAGGATGCTGACTACCTGCTGGCCCCCACGCATGAGGAGGTCTTCACCCTGCTGGTGAAGGACCTCTACAGCAGCTATAAGGACCTGCCGCTGTCGATCTACCAGATCCAGAACAAGTACCGCGACGAGGCGCGTCCCCGTGCGGGTCTGCTGCGCGGTCGCGAGTTCATCATGAAGGACTCCTACTCCTTCTGCCTGAGGGACGAGGATCAGCAGGCGGCCTACGACGCCCACCGCGAGGCCTACCTGCGGATCTTCGAGCGCCTGGACCTTCCGGTGGTTCCCGTCAACGCCGTCTCCGGGGCCATGGGCGGCTCCGCCTCGGAGGAGTTCCTCCACCCCAGCGCCGTCGGCGAAGACACCTTTGTGGAGTCCCCCGGGGGGTACCGGGCCAACGTGGAGGCTGTGACGACGCCGGCGCCGGAGCCTGTGGACTTCACCCACCTGCCCCCGGCGCAGGTCCACCACACCCCCGGCACCGACACCATCGCCACCCTGGTCGACGCCGCCAACTCGGTTCACCCCCGCACGGACCCGGAGACGGGGGAGCCCCGTGAATGGACCGCTGCCGACACCCTGAAGAACGTCGTCGTCGTGGTGGTCACCCCGGAGGGGGAGCGGAAGATGGCGATCATCGGCGTCCCCGGAGACCGGGACGTGGACCTTAAGCGTGCCGAGGCGACCATCGGGGCCAAGCTCGGCATCGCCGGAGAGGTCGCCGTTGAGGCGGCCGAATCCACCGACTTCGCCAAGTACGCCGAGATCAACGGCCGCCCCGGGCTGGTGCGCGGCTACATCGGCCCCGGCCTGAGCCTCGAGGACCGTCAGCTCGGCGCCGATGAGGAGAATCCCTCCCTCACCGGGATTCCCTACTTCGTGGACCCGCGCGTGGTGCCCGGCACCAGCTGGATTACCGGCGCCAACGAGCCCGACCAGCACGTGTTCGGGCTGGTTGCCGGACGTGACTTCACCTGGGACGACACCATCGAGTCCGTCGTCGTCCGTGACGGTGACCCCGCACCCGACGGTTCCGGGCCGCTGTCCACCCGCCGCGGCATCGAGATGGGGCACATCTTCATGCTGGGACGCCGCTACGCGGAGGCCCTGGGCCTGCAGGTGCTGGACGAGAACGGCAAGCTCGCCACGGTCACCATGGGCTCCTACGGCATCGGCGTGACCCGCGCGCTGGCGGCGGTCGCCGAATCCCATCACGACGAGAAGGGCCTCATCTGGCCCGGCTCCATCGCCCCGGCGGATGTGCACGTGGTGGCCACCGGCAAGGGTGCAGAGGTCTTCGAGACCGCGGAGAAGCTGGTCGGCGAGCTCGAGGACCAGGGCATCAGCGTGATCTACGATGACCGCCCCAAAGTGTCCCCCGGAGTGAAGTTCGGCGACGCTGAACTGCTGGGTGTTCCCACGATCCTGGTGCTGGGCCGCGGCCTGAAAGATGGCAACGTGGAGCTGAAGGACCGCCGCAGCGGTGAGGCTCAGGACGTGGCTCTTCAGGAGGCCGTGAGCACCGTGGCCGAGCGCGTCAGGTCCCTGCGCTGAGTGAGACCGCAGCGCCGCTCCTCACGGCGCTGACGGACGTGCTCTCCTATGAGGTCGGAGGGGTCAGCGTCGCCATTCTGGCGCTGCTCCTCCTGGCGGGCTTCTGCGCGGGCTGGGTCGATGCCGTCGTCGGCGGGGGAGGGCTGCTGCAGCTGCCGGTGCTGCTGATGGTTCCCGGCATTACTCCGGTGCAGGCCCTGGCGACGAACAAGCTGGGC
This sequence comes from Nesterenkonia flava, assembly GCF_031432335.1. Lineage (NCBI taxonomy): Bacteria > Bacillati > Actinomycetota > Actinomycetes > Micrococcales > Micrococcaceae > Nesterenkonia > Nesterenkonia flava. Next base: position 97,703 of record NZ_JAVKGT010000005.1, read on the forward strand.
TCAATCTTCGGCACCACCACCTCGGCGATCACTTATGCGCGCCGGGTCCGGCCCCGGCTGGGCAGCGCTCTTCCCATGGCCTTCGCTGCCCTGCTGGCCAGCTACGGCGGGGCTGTCGTTGCGGCCTGGCTCCCGGAACCGGTTATCCTGCCCCTGATCCTGCTGGCCCTGATCGGCGTGGGTGTCTTCACCGCATGCAAGCCGGATGTGGGCCAGCTGGAGAAGCTCCGTCACGCCGGCCTCAGCCACCTGAGCCGGGCGGTCGCCATCGGCCTGATCATCGGGTTCTACGACGGCGTGCTGGGCCCGGGCACCGGAACCTTCCTCATCATCGCCATGGTCACGGTGCTGGGCTACAACTTTCTGAACTCCTCGGCCCAGGCCAAGATCGTCAATGCCGCCACGAACCTGGGAGCCCTGCTCTACTTTGCTCCGGCCGGGCACGTCATGGTGGTCCTGGGGCTGCTGCTGGGCGCTGCGAACATGTGCGGAGGCTATGTGGGCGCCCGCATGGCGATCTCCCGCGGCTCGCGCTTCATCCGTATCGTCTTTCTCATCGTGGTCTTCACCCTGGTGCTCAAGCTCGGCTATGACGTGCTGGCAGAATGGGGACCATGGCTATTGCACCGCGCGTAAGCTCCGACCAGCGATTCCCCGACGAGACCACCGCCGCCCTGGCGCAGCTGCTGGAACCGACCGTCACCGCCCACGGGCTCTACTTAGAGGAGCTCGTGCTCAAGCCCAGCGGCCCCGACACCGTGCTGCGCGTCACCGTGGACTATGAGTCCGGCACGGAGCAGGTGGACCTCGATAAGGTCGCCGCACTGGCCGAGGCGCTGGGCACCGTCCTGGACGCTGCAGAGAGCCGCTCCAAGGACGAGAACCCCCTGGTCGACGTCGTCTCCTATGACCTCGAGGTCTCCACCCCCGGTGCCACACGACCGCTGACAGAACCCCGCCACTTCCGGCGGAACACGGGGCGTCTGCTCGAGCTTGACCGTCAGGGAGAGCCCGCCATCACGGCGCGGCTGATCGAGGTCGACGACGACGGCATCATCGTCACCGAGATCACACCGGCCCCCAAAAAGGGCATGCCCGCCAAGACCGGTCCGCAGACCCACGTCCGGTTCGATGACATCAGCCGAGCTCGAGTGCAGGTAGAGTTTTCCTAACTCATCGTCATGATGGTGCACAGCTTGAACGTGAGACGCCGGAGTCGGAGGCACAAGTGGATATCGATATGAGCGCCCTGCGCATGCTCGTCCAAGAGCGGGACATTCCCCTCGAAAGGCTCATGCCAGCTATTGAACAGGCGCTGATCCTCGCCTACTACAAATCGCCTGGAGCCATTCAGAACGCTCGGGCCGAGGTTGATCAGAGTACCGGACACGTCACCATCTGGGCCAAGGAGCTCGATGAGGACGGCACGGTGATCGGCGAGTTCGATGACACCCCCAAGAACTTCGGCCGCGTGGCGGCCTCCACGGCCCGCCAGGTCATCATGCAGCGCATCCGCGATGCTGAGGACGAGAACGTTCTGGGCGAATTCAAGGGCAAGGAAGGCGAGCTCATCTCGGGCATCGTCCAGCAGGGCCGCAATCCCCACATGATCCAGGTGGACCTGGGAGGTGTGGAGGGCGTTCTGCCTCCCCAGGAGCACGCCCCCGGGGAGGAATACGTCCACGGGTCTCGACTGCGCGCCTTCGTGGTGGATGTCCACCGGGGCTTCAAGGGTCCCTCCATCACGCTCTCCCGATCCCACCCCGGCCTGGTGCGCAAGCTCTTCGAGCACGAGGTTCCCGAGATCGCTGACGGGACCGTGGAGATCACCTCGATCGCCCGCGAGGCCGGACACCGCACCAAGATCGCCGTCCGGGCCCACCAGCCGGGCATTAACGCCAAGGGCGCCTGCATCGGTGCCATGGGCTCGCGCGTGCGTGCGGTGATGACCGAGCTCAATGACGAGAAGATCGACATCATTGATCACTCCGATGATCCGGGACAGTTCATCGCCAATGCCCTGTCCCCGGCGAAGGTGAGTTCCGTCACCGTACTGGACGAGGCCACACGCTCCGCCCGCGCGGTGGTGCCGGACTACCAGCTCTCACTGGCCATCGGCAAAGAGGGCCAGAACGCCCGTCTGGCGGCGAAGCTGACCGGCTGGCGCATCGACATCGTGCCGGAGGCTAGTGCCTGAGGCGCTGCGGGCACCAGTGGATCTAGCACAGACTGGTAGACTCGTATGGTTCCTGTGAGGACATGCATCGGCTGCCGCCGGCGTGCCGACCAGGGATACGTGGTGCGCGTCGCCCTTGAGGGCGACGAGGTTCGTCTCGACGCCGCCCGCCGGATGCCCGGTCGGGGAGCGTGGCTGCATCCGCAGCGCGAGTGCTTCGAGGCCGCCGTGAAGCGGAAGGCTTTCAACAGGGCATTCCGCAGACCGGTCCGCACCACATCGTTGAGCTTTGAGGAGCTCGCAGTCCACTGTTCACCAGATGAAAGCGGGTTGGAAAGAGATGAACACCCGATGAGTGCCGACGGATGAGCGCCTGAGTTATGAGCACTTTCGGCAACTCCGTCACGGAATCAAGCACATTTAACGGCCTGATCCGATGAACCGCTGACATCAGCCCCGCTGATTTCGGCGGGGCATCGCGTGGGCCAGACAAGGAGAGAAGTGGCCAAGGCCCGCGTACACGAGCTCGCAAAAGAGCTCGGCATTACTTCTAAAGAAGCACTGACAAAACTTCAGGACATGGGCGAATTCGTGAAATCGCCGTCCTCCACCGTGGAACCCCCCGTCGCCAAGAAGCTGCGGGCAGCGTTCCCGCAGGCCGATAAGGCCGACTCCAAGCCCGAGCGCCGACCGGCTCCCAAGCCGGCGCCGAAGCCTGCCCCCAAGGCTCCCCAGGCTGAGGAGAAGCCCCAGGCGCAGACTCCTGCCCCGGAGGCCAAGCCCGCGCCGGCTCCCGCTCCGAAGCCCGCCGCGGAGGCTCCTAAGCCTGCTGAGCCTGCTCCGAAGCCGGCGCAGGACGCGGCACCGAAGCCCCCGGCTCCCAAGCCGGGAGTCAAGCCCTCGGGTCCCCGTCCGGGCAATAACCCCTTCGGCGTCTCTCAGCAGTCTCAGGCACCCCGCCCTGGCGGACCGCGTCCGGGTGGTCCCCGTCCCGGTGGTCCGCGTCCGGGCAACAACCCGTTCGCTCCTCAGCAGGGCATGCGCTCCAGCGACCGTTCCGGCGGCGGTCCCCGTCCAGGTGCCGGTGGGGCTCCGCGTCCCGGGGCACCCCGTCCCGGTGGTGCAGCAGGACGCCCCGGCCCGCGTCCGGGCGGCGGCCCCAAGCCCTCGATGATGCCCGGCCAGGCCCCGGCACCGACTCCGGGCCGCGGTCCCGGCGGAGGCCCTGGCGGCACCGCTGGTGGACCGCCGCGCGGCGGCCGCCCCGGTGGCGGTCGTGGTCGCGGAGGCGCCGCAGGTGCCTTCGGCCGCGGAGGCTCCAAGTCCAAGGCGCGCAAGTCCAAGCGCGCGAAGCGTCAGGAGCTGGAGCAGAAGCACACCCGCGAGATCGGCGGCGTGCGTGTTCCCAAGGGCGACGGCAGCACTGTGGTGCGCCTGCGCCGCGGCTCCTCGCTGGGTGACTTCGCCGAGAAGATCGGCGCAGAGCCGGCAGCGCTGATCACCGTGCTGATGAAGCTCGGTGAGATGGCCACGGCCAACCAGTCCCTCGACGAGGAGACCTTCGGACTGCTGGGTGAGGAGCTGGGCTACGACGTCCAGATCGTCTCGCCCGAGGACGAGGACCGCGAACTGCTGGAGTCCTTCTCCATCAACCTGGAGGATGAAGAGGCTGCTGAGTCCGACGAGGATCTGGCTCCCCGTGCCCCGGTCGTGACCGTCATGGGTCACGTCGATCACGGTAAGACCCGCCTGCTGGACGCCATCCGGAATTCGGATGTGACCTCCGGCGAGCACGGCGGCATCACCCAGCACATCGGTGCCTACCAGGTGCATGTCCCGCACGAGGGCGAAGAGCGTGCGCTGACCTTCATCGATACCCCCGGTCACGAGGCGTTCACCGCCATGCGTGCCCGCGGTGCCAAGGTCACCGACATCGCCGTGCTCGTGGTGGCAGCCGATGACGGCGTCATGCCGCAGACCGTCGAGGCGCTCAACCATGCCAAGGCGGCCGGCGTCCCCGTCGTCGTCGCGGTCAACAAGATCGATAAGGACGGCGCGCAGCCTGACAAGATCCGCGGCCAGCTCACCGAGTACGAGCTGATCCCCGAGGAGTACGGCGGCGACACCATGTTCGTGGACGTCTCCGCGCGCAACAACGTCAACATCGATGCGCTGCTCGAGGCCGTGCTGCTGACCTCCGACGCTGCTCTGGAGCTGCGGGCCAACCCCGACAAGGAAGCCCGCGGCGTGGCCATCGAGGCCAACCTGGACAAGGGACGCGGCCCCGTGGCCACCGTCCTGGTCCAGTCCGGCACGCTGAAGGTCGGCGACAACATGGTGGCGGGCACCGCCTTCGGCCGTGTGCGCGCCATGTTCGACGAGAACGGCGAGACCGTGGAGCAGGCCGAGCCCTCCCGCCCGGTCCAGGTGCTGGGTCTGTCCACCGTGCCCCGCGCCGGTGACAGCTTCCTGGTTACGCCGGATGACCGCACCGCCCGCCAGATCGCCGAGAAGCGCGAGGCCGCCGAGCGCAACGCGCTGCTGGCCAAGCGCCGCAAGCGCATCACGCTGGAGGACTTCGACCAGGCTGTGGCCGAGGGCAAGATCGACACCCTCAACCTCATCCTCAAGGGCGACGTCTCCGGTGCGGTGGAAGCTCTGGAGGACGCCCTGCTCAAGATCGATGTGGGCGACGAAGTTCAGCTGCGCGTCATTCACCGCGGCGTGGGTGCCATCACCCAGAACGACGTCAACCTGGCCACCGTGGACAACGCCGTCATCATCGGCTTCAACGTCCGCCCGGCCGAGCGCGTCACGGAGCTGGCTGAGCGTGAAGGCGTGGACATGCGCTTCTACTCGGTCATCTACGCCGCCATCGATGACATCGAGGCTGCGCTGAAGGGCATGCTCAAGCCGGAGTACGAGGAGGTCGAGCTGGGCTCGGCGGAGATCCGCGAGGTCTTCCGCTCCTCCAAGTTCGGCAACATCGCCGGCTCGATCGTCCGCTCCGGCGTCATCCGCCGCAATGCCAAGGCGCGCCTGGTGCGCGACGGCAACGTGGTGGGCGAGAACCTCACCATCGAGTCGCTGCGTCGCTTCAAGGACGACGCGACCGAGGTCCGCGACGGCTTCGAGTGTGGTATCGGTCTGGGCTCCTTCAACGACATCCGCGAAGGCGACATCATCGAGACCTGGGAGATGCGCGAGATCCCGCGTACCTAGTTCCCCCCCCCACGCGCATTCGGTGGCGCAGTTTGACCGCAGTTCGGCCCGGTTCGGGTCTGAGGACAGCGTCGAATTGCGCCACCGAACGTGTTTCTGGCCTTCGATAGGCTTAGAGCAGACTTCTGAAAGGAGTGCACCATGGCAGATCCAGCACGCGCGGCACGTCTTGCCGCACGCATCAAGGTGATCATCGCTGAGGCGCTGCGCCGCCGCGTCAAGGATGAGCGGGCAGAACTGATCACCATCACCGACGCCCGTGTCACCAACGACCTGCAGCACGCCACGGTTTACTACACCGTCCTCGCCAACGACGAGGACACCAAGCGCGGGGCCGAAGAGGTGCTCACCTCTCATCAGGGCACGCTGCGCCATGAGATGGGGCGCCAGCTGAGCATCCGGCTGACACCCACCCTGGAATTCGTCGCTGACGAGATTCCGGAATCCGCAGCCCACATGGAGGACCTGCTGCGCAAAGCGCGCGAGCAGGATGAGCAGGTCCGCGCCCTGCGCGAAGGTGCCGAGCCCGTGACCGAGTCCCCCTACCGCTCCGACGCCGAGGGGGAGAACTGATCCGCCGCTCGTTCGCTGATGGATTTTGTCGGTTCCTGGGACCCTTTACGGGGCAGAATGCCGCCACTTTCCATCACCGTACGTTCCAGCACGTACACACGAGCACTGTCCGGAAGGGCTGAGCATCATGGGCAAGAAGCAGAAGCCTGAAGAGCTGGAGGTCGGCTCCGGACTTGTCCTGGTGGACAAGCCAGCCGGCTGGACCAGCCATGACGTCGTCGGGCGTATCCGCAAACTCGCGGGCACCCGCAAAGTGGGCCACGCCGGGACTCTGGACCCCATGGCCACCGGGGTGCTGGTGGTGGGCATCAACCGCGCCACCCGCCTGCTGACCCACATTGTGGGTGTGGGCAAGACCTACACCGCCACCGTGCGGCTGGGGCAGTCCACCACCACCGACGACGCCGAAGGTGAAGTCCTTGCCACACGCTTCGCCAATGCGGTCACCGAGGAGCGCATCGCCGCTGCGGTCGCCGAACTCACCGGAGAGATTCAGCAGGTTCCCTCCACCGTCAGTGCGGTCAAGGTGGACGGCAGACGCGCCTACGACCGTGCCCGCAGCGGTGAGAACGTCGAACTGCACGCGCGCCCGGTGACCGTCCACCGTTTCGACGTGCTGGAGATTCGACGGGTCGACGACGGCAAGATCGTGGACCTCGATATCGAAGTGCGGGTCTCCTCAGGTACTTACGTCCGTGCCCTGGCCCGTGATCTGGGGGAGGCCCTGGACACCGCCGGTCATCTCACCGCGCTGCGCCGTACCGCCGTGGGGCCCTACAGCATCGACCAGACCATGACCCTGGAGCAGCTGGGCGGGGTCAATGAGGACGGGGACTTCGGCTATATCGGATTGGCCGAGGCGGCCGCACAGCTGTTTCCCGCGCGCAGGGTCTCAGCCGAGGAGGCTGAACACCTGCGCCACGGCCGACGCATCACCGCGTCCGCCGGGGCCGAGGTGATCCAGCCCTCGACCTTCGAGCCAGTGGCGGCCACCACGCCCTCCCCGGCAGAGGTGACGCCTCGGCGTGAGGGGCTGACGGCGGCGTTCGGCCCTGACGGGGAACTGATTGCCCTGCTGCGGGACATCCCCGCCAAGCCGGGGGCCTCCTCCTCCCCGGACGCGGCCAAGGCCGCCGTCGCAGGGCCCGCCGCGCTGCAGGCGAAACCCGAACTCGTCTTCGCCGCAGACTAGGCCGGTCCGCCGCAGGCCGCGGGCAGGAGTAGAATCTCTGCGGCCCTAATTCACCCCTGGCAGGAAGTGAGCGTGTGATGACCGCGATGTTCATCGTCGGCACGGCGATCTGCGGTCTCTCCACCCTCATCTGCTGGATCATGACGGCACTGCGCAATCACCCGGCTGACTCCAGCATCATCAGCCTGGCCGCAGTCGAGCTATACCTCATCGTCTACGCGGTCTACGCCGGCATCCGCCAGGCCACCGGCGCCACCGTCACGGGAGAGGCCTGGGAGTTCTGGGGCTACATCCTCACCGCGCTCATTCTGCCGGTAGGCGTGTTCATCTGGGCCGTCATCGACAAGACCCGCTGGTCCAACCTGGTGATGAGCTTCGTGGGACTGGTCGTATTCGTCATGCTCTACCGCCTGGAGGAGATCTGGTGGGGAACCACACTGTGACTGACACCGACGCCGTGGACGAGAACCGCCCTCCGGAGAAGACGCCCCGCAACCGCGGCGTGGGGATGCTCATCATCACCGCCTATGGTGTCTTTGCGGTCTCTTCCTTCGCCCGGGCGCTCTATCAGATCCTCACCGACTTCAGCACCTCGCCGGTGTCCTATCTGCTGAGCGCCTTCGCCGCGGCGGTCTACATCCTCGCCACGCTGGCCCTGGCTCGCACCACACCCGTGGCGTGGGCCGTGGCCCTGGTGGCCGTGCTGATCGAGATGGCCGGAGTGCTGGGCGTGGGGCTGTGGACCTATCTGGATCCTGAGCTCTTCAACCGCGCCACGGTGTGGAGCCACTTCGGGGAAGGCTACGGCTACATCCCCCTCATCCTGCCGTTCATCGGTCTCTTCTGGCTGTTGCGTCACCGACCGGGCCGAGAAGCCTGAGGCGAGCCGACCCGTAGGATGTCAGACGTGCAGATTTATCACGGCTTGGGCGAGCTCCCCGCAGACCTCGGCGCCACCGCCGTCACCATTGGCAACTTCGACGGCGTGCATCTGGGGCACCAGCACGTGCTGCAGCAGTTGGTGGAGCACGCCCATCGCACCGGCAGCACCGCCGTGGTCATCACGTTCGATCCCCACCCCGCCCTGGTCCACCGCCCGGAGAGCGCTCCGGAGCTCCTGACAGGCACCGCCGAGAAGCTCGCCCGCATCGAGGCGACCGGTGTCGACGCCGTACTGGTGGTCGACTACACCCCTGAGTTCTATGTTCTGACCCCCGAGGAGTTCACCCGCACCTGGCTGGTTCAGGGCCTGGGAGCCCGCGCCGTCGTGGTCGGACACGACCTGCGCTTCGGACGTGAGAACTCCGGGGACTTCAGCACCATGGTCCAGCTCGGGGAGCAGCACGGCTTCGAGGTGGTCGGCGTCGCAGACTACGAGATCAGCGGCATCACCGGAGCGCGCTGTTCCTCCACCGCCATTCGCACCGCGCTGCAGCACGGAGACGTGGACGCGGTCCTCCATATGCTGGGCCGTCCGCATGCGGTGATGGGAGAGGTGGTCCACGGCGCCGCGCGCGGCCGCGAACTGGGATTCCCCACCGCCAACCTCTCCGCCGAGTCCGAGGGAATGATCCCCGCCGACGGCGTCTACGCCGGATACCTGGTCGACGCCCACGGCCGGCGCTGGCCTGCCGCCATCTCCGTGGGTTCCAACCCCACCTTCGACGGTGTCGAACGCGTGGTGGAATCACACGTGATCGACCGCCCGCATGAGCAGGTCGAGGACTTCGACCTCTACGGCCAGTACGTACGCGTTGAGTTCCTCTCGCACCTGCGCGGCATGATCGCCTACGAGGGCGTGGAGAAGCTTGTGGCTCAGATGCAGCAGGACGTCGATGAGACCCGCCGAATCCTCGCCGCCTCCGAACAGGCCTAAACCCCGCCCGGCCGGTCAGCCGCTGCTGACCGATGAGGCACGACGACGCCGCCTGGGCTCCGCATTCTCCGACGCTCAGGACCTCGCCCAGGCCCGCGAATACGACGCGCTGCGCCCCCGCTACCCCCAGGACGCCGTCGACAGGCTGCTCAGCACCTCCGGTGAGTACCCCACTGTCGTGGAGCTGGGAGCGGGCAGCGGAATCCTCACACGCGACTTACTCACCCACCCTCGCCTGCACGGGGGAGTCCTCCACGCGGTGGAACCTAGCGGGCCCATGCTGGAGATTCTGGGCGAGACACAGGATCCGCGGCTGCGGCTGCATCGGGCCACCGCCGAGCAGACGGGCCTGCCGGCCTCCTGCGCCGACGTCGTCGTCGCCTCCCAGTCCTGGCACTGGTTCGACCCGCAGCAGACCCAGCAGGAGCTGCTGCGGATTCTGCGCCCGGGTGCCACCGTTGCGGTGATCGCCAATTACCTCGACACTTCCCACCCCTGGGTCCACCGGCTGACCCGGATCATGCGGGCCGGGGATGTCTACCGGCCGCAGTGGCAGCCCCAGTTCGACGCCGGCTCCTCCGCCCCCGGCTCCGTTACCCCCAGATCATTCAGCCCGGTCGTCTCCAGCGTCTTCACCCACGCACGCAGCATCACGCCCGAGGAGATCCTGCGACTGGCCACCACGCTGAGCTCCTGGCTCTCAGCCCCGGAGAAGGACCGGGCCAGGCGTCGGGATAATCTCCAGTGGTACCTGTATGAGCATCTGGGGCACCGAGAAGGCGAGGAACTGTCGCTGCCATACCTCACCGCGCTGCACACCAGCGGCTTCTCGAGGGGCGGGGTCTCACCGGGCTAGCCGCGCCCGGCGCGCTCCTGTAACATAGACGGGTTGCCATGCTGCAGTCCGCGGTGGCTGGCACCGGGTAAGACCGGATCTGTTCGCGGTACAAAAATAAGGAGCTTTTCCATGGCTTTGGATCCCGCTGTTAAGCAGCAGATCATCGAGGAGTACGCCACCCATGAGGGCGACACCGGTTCGCCCGAGGTCCAGGTGGCAGTGCTGACCCGTCGTATCACCGACCTGACTGAGCACCTGAAGGTGCACAAGCACGATCACCACACCCGCCGCGGTCTGATGATCCTGGTCGGTCGTCGTCGCCGTCTGCTGAAGTACCTCGAGTCCAAGGACATCGAGCGTTACCGTGCGCTGATCAAGCGTCTCGGCATCCGCCGATAAAAAGCTCGGCGGTCAAACGCCGACACCAAGCATGAAACGGGCGGCTCCTGCTCTTAGGGGTCGCCCGTTTTGTATGTCAGACTAGGAATAGTGCGCTGAGAGCACCGACATTGTGTGTCTGGTCCTCGGTAGTGGCCTCCGGGAGCGCGAGAACCGCGACCTCCCGTGGGCTTCGATCGAAGACCGTCATGCATGGCAACACCGCTCTCATGTGCGCTGCACTGCAATCAAACATGAGAGGAATCCCTTTTCCATGCAGGGACCTGAGGTTCACTACGCCGAAGCCGTGATCGACAACGGTCGCTTCGGCACTTCTACCATTCGCTTCGAGACCGGCCGCCTCGCCAAGCAGGCTGCCGGCTCCACCCTGGTCACCTTCGATGAGGAGACCACCCTTCTGTCCGCCACCACTGTGGGCAAGTCTCCCCGCGAGGGCTTCGACTTCTTCCCGCTGACCGTGGACATCGAGGAGCGGATGTACGCCGCCGGCCGCATCCCCGGCAGCTTCTTCCGCCGCGAGGGGCGCCCCACCACTGACGCGATCCTGGCCGCACGCCTGATCGACCGCCCGCTGCGCCCCGCCTTCATGAAGGGCATCCGCAACGAGGTCCAGGTCGTGGAGACCGTGCTCTCCATCAACCCCGACGATCTCTACGACGTGGTGGCCATCAACGCCGCCTCCATGTCCACGCAGCTCTCCGGTCTGCCGTTCTCCGGCCCCATCGGCGGCGTGCGTGTGGCCCTGATCGACGACGGACAGGGCGCCCAGTGGGTGGCCTTCCCCAAGCACTCCCAGCTGCAGACCGCCGTGTTCGACATGGTGGTTGCCGGCCGCATCGTCGGCGATGACATCGCCGTGATGATGGTCGAGGCCGAGGCCACTGACGACTCCTGGAAGCTCATCAAGGAGCAGGGCAAGACCGCCCCCACCGAGGAGATCGTGGCCGAGGGCCTCGAGGCTGCCAAGCCGTTCATCAAGGTGCTGTGCGAGGCCCAGGCCTCCCTGGCCGAGCGTGCCGGCAAGGAGCCCGTGGAGGTGCCGATCTTCACCGACTACGAGGACGACGTCCTGGCAGCCGTGAAGGCCAAGGCCGAGGAGCGCCTGTCGAACATCTACCAGATCGCCGACAAGCAGACCCGCGAGGCAGCAGATGCTGAGCTGAAGGCTGAGCTGGTCGAGGAGCTCGCCGGCGAGGGCAAGGAGTTCGAGGGCCGCGGCGGCGAAGTCTCCAAGGCTCTGGGCTCGGTCACCAAGCAGGTCATCCGCCAGCGCATCCTGCGCGACCAGGTCCGCATCGACGGCCGCGGTCTGACCGACATCCGTCAGCTGACCGCTGAGGTCGAGGTCCTGCCGCGCGTGCACGGCTCCGCGATCTTCGAGCGCGGCGAGACCCAGATCATGGGTGTCACCACGCTCAACATGCTGAAGATGGAGCAGACCATCGACAGCCTGTCGCCGGAGACCACCAAGCGCTACATGCACAACTACAACTTCCCGCCCTACTCCACCGGTGAGACCGGCCGCGTGGGCTCCCCGAAGCGCCGCGAGATCGGCCACGGCGCACTCGCCGAGCGCGCCCTGGTACCGGTGCTGCCCAGCCGTGAGGAGTTCCCCTACGCGATCCGCCAGGTCTCTGAGGCCCTGGGCTCCAACGGCTCCACCTCCATGGGCTCGGTCTGCGCCTCCACGCTGTCCCTGCTCAACGCAGGTGTGCCGCTGAAGGCTCCCGTGGCCGGCATCGCCATGGGCCTGGTCTCTGACGAGGTCGACGGCGAGACCCGCTACGCCGCGCTGACCGACATCCTGGGCGCTGAGGATGCCTTCGGCGACATGGACTTCAAGGTCGCCGGCACCTCCGAGTTCGTCACCGCGATCCAGCTGGACACCAAGCTGGACGGCATCCCCGCTTCGGTGCTCACCGCAGCGCTGAAGCAGGCTCGCGAGGCTCGTCTGCACATCCTGAGCGTGCTCAACGCCGCCATCGATGCGCCCGATGAGATGGCCCCCACCGCGCCGCGCATCATCGCTGTGAAGGTGCCCGTGGACAAGATCGGTGAGGTCATCGGCCCCAAGGGCAAGATGATCAACCAGATCCAGGAGGACACCGGCACCGACATTTCGATCGAGGATGACGGCACCGTGCTGATCGGCGCCACCGACGGGGAGTCCGCTGAGGCTGCGCGCTCGGCCATCAACGCCATCGCCAACCCGCAGGTCCCCGAGGTCGGTGAGCGCTACCTCGGCACCGTGGTGAAGCTGACCACCTTCGGCGCCTTCGTGTCCCTGACCCCTGGCAAGGACGGTCTGCTGCACATCTCCGAGCTGCGCAAGCTCAATGAGGGCAAGCGGGTCGACGACGTCGAGGATGTTCTGGGCGTGGGCCAGAAGGTCCAGGTGGAGATCACCAAGATCGATGACCGCGGCAAGCTGAGCCTGGCCCCGGTGGTCGAGGAGTCTGAGGAGAGCACCTCCGAGGACGCCTGATCCAGGGCGACGCCTGATTCCGGGCGCCGCTGAGAAAACCCCCGCCGCCGAGTTCACCTCGGGACGGGGGTTTTCTCGTGTCCGGCGGTGAGTGGCCGGCGGGCTGAGCGGGTTCCGGGGCTACTGATCCGCCGGCTGGAGATTGTTCACTGCCGGTCCTTCGAGCAGTGTGCCGTCGGAGGCGAAGCGCGAGGCGTGGAGCGGGCAGTCCCAGGAGCGTTCGGCGTCGTTCCATGTCAGGATTCCACCCATATGCGGGCACACTGCAGACAGCTCGCAGGTGGTGCCCTCCACGGTGGAGACCGCGACGGGTTTACCGTTCCTGCGCCCGACGACGCCCTCGCCCTCGGCAGGAGCGGTGTCGGGCAGTGCCTTCAGCTCGGTCTTGACCCAGTCAGAGACCAGATGTGCACCGACTTCGAGATTGTCCTTGACCCCGGTGAGCACATCGGTGAGTCCCGTGGAGCGTTCAGCCAACGTCTGGGCCCACGGCATGTTGCCGCCGAGGATCTGGCTGGAGAGGGCCAGTCCCGCGGCGACGCCGTTGGTCATGCCCCATTTGTTGTAGCCGGTGGCCACGAAGATGTTCCCGCCGCCGCGAGGGAGCGCACCGATGAACGGCGCGCAGTGGGCCGTGCGGTAGTCCTGTGCCGCCCAGGCGTGGGTGCGGGTGGCTCCGGGGAAGTGCTTCTGAGTCCATGCCTCCAGGTCATCAATGGCGCCCTGGTGGGACTCGGCCCGACCGACGACGTGGTCGTTGCCTCCGACCAGCAGGAGTTCCTCGTTCTCCAGGGGTACGGTCCGTAGGGTCCGCCCCGGGGAGTTTGCGCTGAGGTACATGCCCTGCAGCACATCGCCGGCCCGGGTGCCCGAGGGCAGGCGGTAGGTCATGGCGTAGGAGCGGTTGCCCTTCATCTTGGCGAAGTAACCGCCGCGGTCGAGAATGGGTGCTCCGGTGGCAAGAATGAGGTGCTCGGCTTCCACCGTCCCAGCGGTGGTCTCCACCGAGACGGGCTGAGTGGAACTGGCGTCCGTGACCCGCACGCCCTCGACAATGACTCCGCCGCGTTCACGGAGTTCGGTGGCCAGCGCCTCCAGTACCGGCATGGGATGAATCTGCGCCTGGTCGGCCAGCCTCAGGGCGCCGGATACCTCAAAGGGAAGCTCGGTCTCATCGGTCCATGACACGTCGAGACCGGCGGCGCGGCACGCGTCAAGCTCCTCTTGCAGAGACTGCTGGCCCTTCTCCGTGACGGCATAGGTGTAGGAGGCCCGGCGTTGGTACGCTATTCCGCGTTCGTCCATGTACCCGAGAAGCCATGCCTGGCCCTCCCGGTTGCCCTCGACATAGGCGCGCAGGACATCATCGCCCTGGTGAGAACGGATGCTGGAGAGCGTGGTGCCCTGCAGCAGAGAGACTTTGGCGGTGGTGTTTCCCGTGGCCACTACGCCGATGCTGAGGGCCTCCATCACGGCCACCCGGTGTCCTGCTCGTGAGAGCAGAACTGCGGTGGTCAGTCCTGTCAGTCCCGCGCCCACCACTACGGAGTCGTAGTGGGCGCCAGGAACAAAAGGATCGGGGTCGGGGAGTCTGACGGGGTGAGTGTCGAGCCAGAGGGAGCGCACTGTGTGTCCTTACCTAGGGTGCAAGGTGCTGACCTGCCTTATCCTCTGGTGGTGACCTGAACGGTTCCCGAATCGAAGCAGAAAGAAATCCTATGCCTCTTGCCGAAGTTCTGCTGGCCCTCGAACTGGTGGGGACCTTCGCCTTTGCTGTCTCGGGCGCACTTCTGGCGGCCAAGAAGGGCTTCGACATTGTGGGCTCGCTGCTGCTGGCCTCTCTCGCGGGTCTTGGCGGCGGCGTGATCCGCGATCTTGTCCTGGGGTATGGCCCCATCGCATTCCACGCACCCCTGTATCTGGTGCCGGTGGGCGTCGCGGTCCTGGCCGTCTTCCTACGCCTGATCCAGGAGGACCGGCTGCGCCGGACTCTCCTGGCCTTCGACGCCGTCGGGCTCTCTCTGTTCTGCGTGATGGGAACCTTCATCGCGTTCCAGGCAGGACTAAACCCTGTGGCCACTGTGCTGCTCGGGGTGACCACCGCAGTCGGTGGAGGCACCCTGCGCGACATCGTGGCCAACGAGGTGCCGCAGATCTTCAACCCTGATGGTGTCTACGCCGCCCCCGCGTTTCTGGGTGCGGTGGCGACCACCGCGGCCCTGGAATGGGGGCTCTTCAACGCGGTGATCGCCGTCGTCGTGGCAGGGCTGGTCTTTGCCGTGCGGATTATGGCGCTGCGCTTCGGCTGGCGCGTGCCGCTGGCGGAGCTTCCCCGGCGATCCCGGGGCGCCTGAGTTCGTTAGAGGTCCACGCTCCCCTGGTCGCCCATGTTCGGGGTGTCATCGGAGATGGAGGAGCGGACCAGCTTCACCAGTGCCGCGGCCTTCCCCGAGGACGTCGTCGGTCTTCTCCGAGTCGGCGGGGGTGAAGAACCACAGGCGGTGGTCGGCATCGATGTGGGAGACCGCCATAGGGCGGGAGACGAGCCGGCGCATGGGGTCCACCGTGGTGAACATGCAGGTGCCGATGCTGTCGATCTTCTCGATGATGTCCTCTGCGCTGAGGTGATGACTCATGGTGATCCTCCCTGGAGTTGTGCTGGTGATGTCATCCTCGGAGGCGCACCTGGACGCGGGCAGTGCACTGAGTGGGAGTTCGGGTCAGCCCTGGACGCTAGCGCGTGAGGATGAGCAGGAATTGAGTGAGACAATGGTGGCGCTATGTTGAGAACAGTCCTCGGTGGCAAGATCCACCGCGCCACGGTCACCCACGCAGATCTGCACTACGTCGGCTCCATCACGATCGATGCCGACCTTCTTGACGCCGCCGGAATCCTGGAGGGTGAGAAGGTGCAGGTCGTTGACATCACCAACGGTGCCCGCCTGGAGACCTACACGATCGCTGGGGCCCGTGGTTCGGGTGCCATCGGCATCAACGGTGCCGCTGCCCATCTGGTCAAGCCCGGCGACCTGGTGATCATCATCAGCTACGTGATGGGCACGGAGGCAGAGATCTCTGAGCATGAGGCTCAGGTGGTCCACGTCGACGGCGACAATCGGATCGTCGCCCTGGGCAGCGATCCGGCGGAACCAGTGCCGGGATCCGACGACCAGATTGATCCGCGCACCGCCGTACTCAGCTGAGCGGAGGGATCCCGTCCTGACCATCCGGACCTTTGGGCCGCGAGAGAATCCGTGCCGCAAGCAGAACGATGACCAGTGCCACCACGACCGGCAGAACGAAGTAGTTGAGCGTATACAGCAGAGGTGTCGGCACGGCGGTGCTTTCTCTCGTTCTGAGCGGGGGAGTGGAGCTGAATGCCACTCAGTAGTTCGAGAGGCGAATAGTTAGACCATATAACTGTTAGGATGACTGTGCAAGAGTGTCCGTCAATCTTGAGGTCCCCTGATGCAAGAACCACCAGCTGAATCCGAGGAGCAGGCGAGCCCTGACGGGGTTGACTTCTTCTCAGACCGCGGGCGTCCTGGTGGGGACAGCAGCGGTTACTGGTATGCAGAAGAGGGCAGCTCGCCCTCGTCGGTGGATCTGCTCAATCTGTTGCGGGAGTATCGGGACGCCGAGCGGGAGATGCGTCAGCGCACGCGTGACTCCATGCGAATGGGTGAGACGGATCTGGTGGCGCTGCGATTCCTCATCCGTGAACGCGCCGCAGGTCATGTGGTGCGTCAGCGCGACCTGGGTGCGGCCCTGCACCTCTCCGCTCCCTCTGTCACCGCCCTGGTGGATCGCCTGTCTCGCGATGGCTACATTCGCCGAGTGCCCCACCCTGAGGACAGGCGGGCGGTAGGCATCGAGATCCTTGCAGATACGGACCGCGAGATTCGACAGACACTGACACGCATGCACGCCAGCATGCTCGAAGCGGCCGAGTCGCTCAATGACGCCGAACGGGCCGGTGCGGCAAAGTTCCTCCGCGGGTTGATCAGCAGCGTCCGCCAGGCGGAGTAGTCCCCGCTGTTTAGTCCGCGCTGTCCGCCGCGAAGCCCCGAGGATGGCTTGGCCACGGGGCGTGAGCATCCCGAGGTGCGGAGGAGCTGCGCCGCGCTGCGTGAAGCGCCAGGATTCCCGTCACAGCGCATCCGTTGTGGACGCGCCCGGCAAGGACGGCCTCCACGGCCTCCTCCAGCGGCACCCACGCAAAGGCGATCTCTGACTCTTCGGCCTCGCGCACGTGGCGCTGGTCCTCCGGCACGGGGGTCAGCCCCTCGGCGAGGTGGACGCGAATGCCCTCATCGCTCATCCCGGGAGTGGGGTAGAAGTCGACCAGCGTGCGCCAGCGAGACGCGGTGAGGTCCGCTTCCTCGTGCAGTTCGCGCTGGGCCGCGGTGAGCATGGTTTCGCCGTCGTCGTCGAGGAGCCCCGCGGGGATCTCCCAGAGCATGCTGCGCACCGGGTGGCGGTACTGGTTGATGAGCAGCACGCGGTCCTCTGTATCCACCGCGACGACGGCCACTGCGCTCAGATGCTTGGCGTACATGCGGGTGAGGGTGGAGTCGCCGAACTCAAACTCCTCTTCGACCACGTGGAAGACGGGATTGGTGGTCCTGATCTCGGAGTGGGTGACAGTGCGGGGCTCAGGCGAGTCCTGGATGCTCATGGGCTTACAGTACCGGCGTCAGTTCGCGGCGGCGATGTAGGCGTTGAGGCTTGCCGCGTAGAGCACCCAACCCAGATAGGGCACAAGAAGCAGCGCGGCCAGCCGGCTGATGGGCCAGAAGGCACGGATGGTGAAGATCAGCAGGAGAGTGAGTGTGGTGATGATGCCCATCGCCGCCCACAGTGCGGCGGTACCCCATGTGGGGTATCCGGCGAAGAATATGGGCGTCCACAGGCCGTTGACTGCAAGCTGGAGGAAGTAGAGCGTGAGGGCCAGGGTTGCCGGGTGCTGGTGGCGGCGCCGCCAGATCAGCCAGGCGGCGATCCCCATGACGATGTAGAGCACGATCCATACCGGGCCGAAGACCCAGTCCGGCGGATTCCAGGGAGCCTTCTCGGCCTGTTCGTACCAACCGTCGGAATGAGGGTCGGTGGCGCGACTGCCCAGGAAGCTGACCAGCAGGGGGATGCCGACCATCACGATCAGGGCGATGACCTGAGCAAGTGGGGAGTCGCGGCGGGGGCTGCGGGATGCCGGGGTGGTGGTTGCGTGCGTCATGGAGTACCTCCTTGCCCTCACCCTAAGTGCCCGCCAAGGCTCTGACTAGGGGTGTTATGCGTCAAGGGTGTCTTCAGCCCACTCAAGGATGTCACCGGGCTGGCAGTCCAGGACCCGGCACATGGCATCTAGGGTGGCGAAGCGGACGGCTTTGGCGCGGCCGTTTTTCAATACCGCGACGTTGGCGGGTGTGATCCCGACCTGTTCGGCGAAGTCTCCAACGGTCATTTTGCGTTTGGCGAGCATGACATCGAGCCGGACGATGATGGCCATCAGATGACTGCTTCCATGTCGCTGCGCAGGGTGGTGGCCTGGCGGAGCAGGGCACGCATGACCAGCATGAGCAGACTGACCACGGTGAGGATGGCCAGGAAGAGCGCGAGGATCAGCGGCAGCGCGGGGTCGGTGGCGCGGAAGCCGATGTAGAGAAAGACGCCCAGGAGGGTGATCCAGCCGGCCGCGAGGGCGCCCATGATGATGTTGACCCAGATCATGGAGGCTTCGGAGAAGATACGGTCGCGGGCGACCAGGGTGAGCAGTTTCCAGATGCAGACGACGACGGCTTGGACGCAGAGCACCCAGAACATGGTGGTGATGGTGGCTGGCCACTGCAGGCCGGGAGAGATCAGGCCGAGCCCGGTCCGGTGCGCAAACTCTTTGGGGAAATAGTAGAGCTGAAAGAACACAAGGATTGCGAAGAGCAGGACGAGGAGGAACCGGAGGGTGGTCACTGCCCATCGATGTGAAGTCATATGATGAGTATCGACAGGAATCTATCGAAAGTCAATCGGTCTGTGATGGCTTGCCATAAGTGCTGCGAGTGCAGTGAGGGTATTGGCGAGAGGAGCGCCGTAACGGCCCGCGGTTCCGCATCGGGTTATGAATCCTCCATAGCACTTTAGGCCCATGCGAACTTCACGGCCCCGCTTCTGTCCGGCCAAGATGCAACTCCAAGCCGGTTCGGTGCGGTGCACATGTCCGTGTCCGTGCTCGCCGGTAGTGTGGAATCCAAGACATAGCAACACGTAACACGCGCCGGATCAGCGGCGCATCGAGGGGAACAGCGCATGGCTGCATCAGTACCAGGAGAAACTTCAGACGCACATGAGGAGCTGCTCGCCCAGCTTCGGGACCTGGTGCCGAGCGCGTTCCTGGATGGGGAGCTCGACCGTGAGGCACTTCTCGGTGCTCTGGGGTTAGCAGACGATGCGCAGGAGAGCTTTCAGTTCACTTGGCCGGGGCTGGAGCAGGCACGTCAGGATGCTAGAGCCGCCACCACCGCGACGCTGGTGCCGGACGAAGAATCATCTCTGAACTGGGCGGCGGCCCGCGATGTTCTGATCGAGGGTGACAATCTCCAGGTTCTGAAGCTGCTGAAGAACGGCTACTCGCGCCAGGTAAAGCTGATCTATATCGACCCGCCCTACAACACCGGTGATACGTTCACCTACAACGATGACTTCGCTGTGCCGGAGGCTGAGTACCTGACCCAGACCGGCCAGGTAGACGAACACGGGCAGGCCATGTCCAGCAAGCGGGAGACCAAAGGCCGCAAGCACGCTCCGTGGCTGACCATGATGTTCCCGCGATTGGCACTGTCCCGCCAGCTACTAAAGCGCGATGGCGTCATCCTGGTCTCGATCGACGACAACGAGGTCCACCACCTGAGACTCCTGCTCGACGCAGTATATGGTGCGGAGAATTTCATCGACATGATGACCTGGCAGGGCGGGAGGAAGAATGACTCACGCTTTACATCGCAGGGACACGATTACATTCTGGCTTATGCTCGTGACCTTTCTTACCTAAAAGGACAGGATGTGCGGTGGTCGGAGCGGAAGGTCGGCCTGGAGCCTGTTTACGAGTTCGTCGAGCAGCTGCGCCAGGAACATGGCGAGGACTACGAGGCCATATCAAAGGAACTGCGCGAATGGTATCGGTCTCTCCCTGACGGACATCCACCCAAGGGGCATGCGCTTTACAGGAATGTTGATGCGAGGGGGATTTACCGTATCGACAACATCGCCAGCCCAAATTACCGCCAGAACTTAGTCTACGAGTACAAGGGTTATAAACCCCCGGAGACCGGGTGGCGGTATGAGCGCCCGACTATGGAGCGGCTTGACTCCGAAGGAAAGCTGGAATTTCCCTCATCCACAAATGGTCGCATCCAGGTGAAGCGCTACCTGCATGAAAATGAGCGTTGGGTGCCACCCTCCGTATTCTACCGAGATCGAAGTGCGGCCTCTGGAGCCTTAGAACGGCTCATGGGTGGTCGGGTGTTTGACGACCCGAAAAGTACCGACGTGCTTGCTCGACTCTTCCAGGCAATTACCGATGACGGCGATTTGATTCTCGACTTCTTCGCTGGCTCCGGTTCAACGGGACAGGCAGTTTGGGAGCAGAATCCGAAAGACGGTAAGACTCGCAACTGGATTTTGGTCCAGCTTCCGGAAGAACCGGATGAGTCCGAGGCTTCCGGCAAGAACGCTATCAAGGCGGGATACAAGACGATCTTCGAGCTGACTGCCGAGCGCCTGCGTCGTGCAGCGACGCAGCTCGCCAATGACGACGACGGAGGGCAGTTGGGGTTCCGGATCTTCCGTACTCGGCCGACGAACCTCGTGGTGGAAAAACCCGTCGTTTCGACACCTGAAACCACGAGTCAGGGCTACTTCGACAAGATTCTGTCGGCTGCTTCTGGCCCTCCGGTCGTCCAGGGTGCAGAACCCGAAGCAGTGGCCTGGGAAGTGGCGCTGAAAGCCAGTGGTACGCGGCTCGATAGTGAGGTCATCCCGCACGAGATTGACGGCGTGACTACCTACGAATTCCGTGCCCTTGATGCAGAGGAGGACTCTGGTCGCCTGTTGGTCTCGCTGGATGCATTCACGCTGGAGACTGCTGATGTACTCGAGCTGTCGGATGACGACACGTTGATCCTGCGGGGCGACAAGGTCGAAGACTCGGTCACGCTGACGCTGGCACCGCGCCTGCAGTCGAAGCTGATCTTGCTGGAGAGGGTACCGCGTGAAGTTTCGCTTTGATGATCAGCCGCACCAGTCCGCAGCGGTTTCTGCTGTCGTGGACCTCTTCCGCGAGGGCGCGATTCGCCGCCCCCAGGATGTACTGATCGGACAGGCTCCTGGGGCCGACGGACACAGTGACTTCACGCTGGACCGCAAGGTGCTTGAGGAGAATCTGGCGGCGGTGACGCGACGTGAAAACGTCACCGAGCAAGGTGGCCTCGAGCTGATGAAAGAGACTGATCTACTCGCAAATAATCGGGAGTTTCCGAACTTCTCGGTTGAAATGGAGACCGGCACCGGCAAGACCTATGTATATATCTCCACGGCTCTGCGACTGGCAGAGCTCTACGGATTGCGGAAGTTCGTGATTCTCGTCCACTCAGTGGCCATCCGTGCAGGTGTGGTGAAGACCTTCGAGCAGACCGAAGAACACTTCCGTGCCAAGTACCCGTCGGTGGAGTTCAACTGGGGTGTACTCGGTGAAAACTCGGGGCTCAGCGACTTCTCTCAGCCCTCTAGCACGGTGCAGTTCTTGGTGGCTGGAGTACAGGCCCTGGACAAGCCGGAGACCAATACGCTCTACGCGAGCGCAGAGCAGCCGAAGCTGTGGGGTGTTGGCGAGACGGGTGCCGAGGAGATTGCCGAAGCTCGTCCTGTGGTGATTATCGACGAACCGCAGAACATGGCTACGGATCTGCGGCGTCAGGCAATAGCCACGCTGAATCCACTGGTGGCTCTGCGGTACAGCGCTACCCATAAAGAACCGTTCAATCTCATTCACCGCCTGGGGCCAAAGCAGGCAGCAGATGCGGGGCTAGTTGTGATGTTCAGACACGTTGTTCCGACGAGGTTCGGTGAGTCCTGCTGAATAGGT